>JBKPCD010000061.1:0-59660 GCA_046727175.1 Acidobacteriota bacterium
CCCCCTTTCCGTCGAGACCGACGCGAAGGAGCTGCAGCTTCATATAATTGTCGCCGTCACGGGCCGTGTAGAACAGCACGCCGGCTGCTTCGTCCACCTTGATCAGGCTGCTCGCCTCGAACGTGGAATGATTCGTCAACGGCGCGATCAGCTTTCCGCTCAAATCGTACAGATAAAAGTTGCTCCACCCGTTCCGTTCGGACTCCCAGATGAAGCGGCGCCCGTCCTTCAGGAACGTCATCGAAGGGCTGTTCTCGATCCATCCCGTCGGCCACTCCTCGCGAAGGACGACGCGCGTCGCGCCGGTGTTCGGGTTGGCGGCGGCAACCTCGAGGATGTTCTGACGACGGTTCGTCCGATGGAACAACAGCTCGGAACCGTCGGCCGTCCATGACACGCGGTAAACGTAATGGCCAACGACCGCGTCGTCGAACGGCTTGCCATTCCGGATGTCGATCTTCGTGCTCTTCTTGGTCGCGACGTCGAACACGAACAGATCGACGATGGGATTCGCGACGCCCGCCTTCGGATAGGCCTCGATGTCGTCCTTGCTCTGAAGCTGGGTCTGATCGAGCTGCAGGTGATAGTCAGGGACCTGGCTTTCGTCGAAGCGATAGTAGGCAAGCTTCCGGCTGTCCGGCGACCACCACATCGCGGTTCGCTGACCGAGCTCTTCGCCGTACACCCAGCTCGCAGTGCCGTACTTGATGCGGTCCTTGGCGCGACCGTCGGTCGTGATGGCAATCTCGTTATCGCCCGCCGCATCAGTGATCCACAGGTTGCGATCGCGGTACCCCGCTTTCAACTTCCCGTCCGGCGAATCCGCGGACTCGAACTGCCGTCCTCGCTCGGGACCCGGCTGACCGCCTCGGCCTCCACGGCCACCACGACCGGGCGCTGGATCCGCCACCGCGCCGATCTCGGTGGCGCTGCGCGTCGCAACGTCGTACCGGTACCGCTTCCCATTTCGCGTGTACTCGAAGCTGTTGCCGTCGTCGCTCCACGTCACAGCCAGCGAGCCCAACTTAATCGACCCGGGTATGACCTGGCTTACCTTCTCGTGCTGCTGATACCCGGGCATCGTCTTCAGACGATCTTGCGCCTCAGTAGTGATCTGCAGCAGGCCGGCCACTAGAGACGCGGCGAGAGAAACACACACAACCCGGGTCCGATACCTCACAAGCTGTCTCCTTGAGCGAACCCGCCGATTCCAGGGTGCAAAACATCTTAACTTGTCTGCGGCGATCGCCTCCAGGTCTTGGCTTTCCGCTGGGACCGGCCCAGAGCCCTGAGCCCCGCGGGAATTGATCCAAATTATATGAATTCATATAATGTGCCCGACGTGGCAGAGACGCTGAAGATGCATTGGTACTACATCCTCGTGTCACTCGCGGCAGGGGACCGTCACGGTCTTGCCGTCGCGCGCGAGGTGCTCGCTATGAGCGACGGGCGCGTGCGGCTCTGGCCGGCGACGCTGTACGGCGCGCTCGATGAGCTGTGCGAGCTTGGCTGGATCGAAGAGCTCGACGACGCGAGACGACGGCCGCCGGACGAGAGCGAGCAGCGACGCTTTTTCCGGATTACACGGGCCGGACGAGCGGCGGTCGCCGCCGAAACGAACCGACTGGCCGACCTCGTGCGGCTTGCTCGGGCTCGCACGAAGGCGCGTGCCGGAGAAACGACGTGATCGGGGATACGACAGCGCGTTGGTATCGCAACCGAATTACCGAGCTACCGGCGTCGTTTGTTGGGTGGCATCAGCCATCACGAACCACTTGCCGGTATTGTCACGCGACCAGACGCGCACGTACGCCCCTGATTCCGGAGTGGACGACTTCACCTCGTACGTCCCGTAGCTGTAGCCGAAGTCGCCCGCCTTGGAGGCTTCCGCCGAACCGGTCGTTGCCGTCATCCCTGTCGCGTTCCGTTCGAGCCAGTCCCGAATCGACGACACGTCGGTCATCGGTGCGAAGCCGCTGCGGTGGAGACGCGACGCGGGCGTCAGGCGCTGCGCGTACGCGCGCGCGGGGCCCCCGCTCGAGAGGCTTGCGTTCAGGTCCTTGTCCGCACTGAGCAGGCGTGCGGTTGCGTCGTCCTTGGCGTCCTTGCCTTGATAACGCGACTCGAATGGAATCCGCGTGAAGCCCGGCGCGAACGACGCCGGTGCCGGAACCGACGTCCCGACGTCGATCAACACGCGCCATTTGTCGTCCTTCTGCAGCCGCCACACCGAGAGGTAGTTCCCATAGCGAGGCTGTTTGTCGTTCCCACCATGATCGATGAACGTGCTGGGACCGGTCAGCCATCCCAACTCGCCGCTCGACGCGACGTCTCCCGTCCGCGGTTCCCAGACCAGCTCGCGAACGGCGAACGGATGACTCTGCTGCTTGAGCAGCCGTTCCTTGGCCGAAATCGGTGCGGGGTTGAACGCGATCGAATCGTTGGCGAAGAACTCGAGAAACGAGTCGCGGATGCCTTTGACCGTCGCGGTCCGCGCAAACTCGCGTTCCGTCTCGGCCATCGCACTGAGCGCTGGTGGAGTTGGCTCGCTGCTGCCTGATGTCTGGTCGGAAGACCGTCCGGCGATGGCGCCGAGCGCCGTGGCAACCATGACCGCGCCCATCGTCAAGCGACTGCGATGCATTCGGTGGCTCCTCCGTCTCTTCTTTGCCTTCCCGGTGGCGGATGTATCACGGGAATCGAGCCCTTCCGGTTGCGCATCGTCCTTGGCCTACAATGCCGGCATCATCCGCCTGTCCTGTATGACCGACCTCTATCTTGGCGAATTCGAGTAGGTCGTCGTTATGGCGATCCTGCGCCTCGATGAGAACGACTACGCGATCGCGGTCAGAGAAGAAATCGACAAGCGACCGGCCGGACGGTTGCGCGTGGAGCACTTTACACGGTGTAGTGCATCTGAAACTCCGTGAACTTCGCGGCTCCGCGGTGATCGCCTTGTCCGTGATCTCCGCCTCCCTCGTGTCCTTCAGCTCTCGTCACCATCAGCTGCTATCATTCGTTCGCAGCCCGCACGTCGCGGGTGGCGGAGGATGCGGATGCGAAGCAGTTCGATGACCGGTCTCCTCACGAGTCTCATCGGCACAATCGTGCTCATATTGAATCCTGTTCGCGCCGAGCGGGCGTTCCCCGAGCAGAACGCGCCGGTTATCAAGACAGACGATGCCCTGACAGAGAAAGCCCGTGCGATTCACGAGCGGGTGATCGCGCTCGATACGCACAACGACATCACTCCGAGCAACTTCACCGACGAGCGCAACTATACGCAGGATCTCGGTAATCAGGTCAACCTGCCGAAGATGGTCAAGGGTGGCCTCGATGCGTCGTTCTTCATCGTCTACGTCGGTCAGGGTCCGCTGACGCCGGAAGGCTACGACAACGCCTACAAGCAGGCGATCGAGAAGTTCGACGCGATCCATCGGCTCACCGAGAAGATCGCTCCCGACAAGATCGAGCTGGCGTTGACCGCCACCGACGTCCGGCGCATCAATGCGAAAAGTAAGAACGTCGCGCTCATTGGCGTCGAGAATGGATATCCCCTTGGCGATGAAGCGACGGCAATCAAACGCGTGAAGGAGTTCTACGACCGGGGTGCGCGGTACCTGTCGCTCGCGCACAACGGCCACAGTCAGCTGTCGGATTCGAATACGGGCGAGCGCGAAGGATGGAAATGGAACGGCCTCTCGCCGCTCGGCAAGCAGGTGATCGCCGAGCTGAATCGCGTTGGCATCATGGTCGACGTGTCGCATCCGTCGAAGGAATCGATGATGCAGGCGGTCGCGCTGTCGAAGGCGCCGATCATCGCGTCGCACTCGGCGGTACGCGCGCTTTGCGACCACAGCCGCAATATGGATGACGAGCAACTGTTCGCGCTCAAGAAGAACGGAGGCGTCATTCAGGTCGTCGGGTTCAACACGTACGTGAAGACGCCGCCGGCGACGTCACCCGAGCGCACCGCCGCCTTGAACAAGCTCGAAGAGGAATTTGGGTTGCCGACAGGCAGCCTGGGGCGAGGGGGCCGCGGCTTTGGTGGTGGGCGTGGTGCCGGACGTGGCGCGGGTGCCGACCAGGCAGCTGCGGGCGGAGGAACCGGGGCAGCCGTCAGCACTGGTGCAGCGGTGGACCAACCGGGCGGACGCGGCCGCGGTCGCGGAGGGGCGCTCGCGGGATTGAGCGACGACAAGCGCATCGAGGTTCAGAAGCGGCTCGCCGACATCGACGCGAAGTTCCCACCCCCTCCGCGCGCGAACGTCAAGGACTTCGTCGATCACATCGACTACGCCGTGAAGAAGATCGACATCGACCACGTCGGGATCTCGTCGGATTTCGATGGCGGCGGCGGCGTCGACGGCTGGAACGGCGCGGACGAGACGTTCAACGTCACGCTCGAGCTCGTGCGCCGAGGCTATACGGAGCAGCAGATTGCGATGATCTGGAGCGGTAACCTCCTGCGCGTGATGGAGGAAGTTCAGAGTGTGGCGGCGCGCTTACAGAAGTGAGCGCTGGCGTTCGGAGGAGACGGAGAGCATGTTGTTCGTCTCCTTCGTGCGCTCGCTGGCGCTCAGGTCGCCCGCACCAGCTTCACAATCAGCGCCAGCAGCGCGAGCACCGCGGCGCCGAGGAAAATCCAGAACGTTCTGGCCGAGATGAGCGACGGTTCTGACGAACGAGACCCTCCTCCACGCTCCGGCGCTGCCGCGATCTCGCGCGCGGCTGCACCCATCACCTGCGGCGCGAGCAACGACAGATCGTATCGCGGCGCCGCGAGATCGTCGCGGCCGTAGCCGACCCTCAACTCACTCTTCTCCGGCCGAAAGAAGCGCAACCGGTACGACGGCAGCAGCAGGCGCGCGGCGACGACGGGGAGTGGTGCATTGTCTCCTTCGTCTACCGCGAGGAAAACTTCGGTTACATCGACCGAGGGGATGCGCAGGGTCAGCAGGGGCGCCGACGTTTGCTGGTCCGCGTGGCGCCAGGTGCCGGCCGCGATGGCATCGAACCATGCATCACGGCGCTGTCGATCGGGCGGACGGACGATGCCAAGCTCCACGTTGCGCTGAAAGATCCGCGCGGAGGTCTCGAGCGCGAGAGAACCCGCGGGAAGCCTCGCGAATGGCAGGCGAAGCTGATAGAAGGAGCGATTGGTACCCTGCAATGCGCCCGTGAGCGCCGGCGTTTGCTGCTCGCTGGCAACAGCAATTGGGATGTCGATCGAGAGGGGCTCGTCGCGTCGCTCGACGAGATAGGGCACCTGACGATTCGCGCGATCGACGATACGCACGTCTGCGAATCGCGTCGAAGGTCCCTTGCTTTGACTCAACACCGCCGCATCGAGTTTGAGCGCCAACAGACCCGCCGAACCGTCGGGGAGGTCTCTGACGTGGCGAAAGCGTGTCGCATCGATCTCCGCGCCCGTGGCGGGTACCAGCGCTGCCGCAGACGGGGACGCGACGGTGGCCAGCACACGCGACTGTTCCCATTTCGCCTCTCGAACGTGCGCGATGTCGATCGAATCACGCATCGCTTCGAGATCGTACCGGGGCGGTCTCGCCGCCGGATCGCCGTATCTCGCCACCACCGCGCTATCAGGCGCCTCGAAGTAGATCCACGGGAGCTCCGCGAACACGGCCGCGGCGCCTTTCAACTCGAGCGGCGGATTGTTGCCGTCTTCGACGACGAGCTCGATCTCGGCTTCGGTGGGTGGCGTGAGTGGAATTCGCAGCGCTTGTGCCGCAGTTCCGTCGCGCAGGACGCGAATGAGCGTCGCGTGTCCGAGCTGCGCCGGAACCGCCTCCTCTCCAACGAGCCTCGATTCGTTGACGACGGCTGGCCGAAAGATGTGGCCGCCGGCTGCGTCCAGGTCGAGCGCAACGATCGGGAGCCGTGCGCTGGACAGGCGAATGCGATATCGACTTCGGCCGGGCTCACTCGGACGACGCTCGAATGACATCGCGGCGGCAGGTGGCGGTGGAGGCGCCGCACCCGCCCCCACCCTCGCCGAGGCGCTTCGTGGTGGCGGAACACGGCCGCTGTTCGTGTCGTCCCACGTCACCCGGAGGTAGCGATACGAACCGCGGCGGAACCGTACCGTCGTCTCCCTCAATCGTTCATCGGGTAAGTCGAACAACGTCACCTCGGCCGCCAGCAGCGTCCAGTGCTCACGATCGCCGCTTCCTTCGAGCGTGAGCCGCTTCAGAAACGGAGCGGGGATACCCTCGATGCGAAGCGCGTCGACGGGATCCGCAATCCTGAGATCCACCTCGAAGCCGCTAGTCTTCTTCGTCGGCGCAATCGGGAGGATCACCCCGTTCGCCCACAGAGGCTCGCGCGACGGCGGATAGATCAGCAGGTGCGGAACGGGCCGGCCCTGCCCGTCGACGAGGCGCAGGTCGCCGAGGCCGTTCTGGGCAATCGCGGTTTCACCGTAGTACGTGACGCGAAACGGCTGACCTGCCTCGAGCAGCGTCGCGTCAGTCGGGAGCCGTTGTGGCCCGGGGCCGACCGTCTGAATGGTCCGCTCGCGCGTAAAGCGCGGCGCCTCTTGGGCGTGCGTCGTCGCGAGGACGGTCGCAGATATGACGATGACGAGTCCCGTTCGAGCAGCAGGGAATCTCATGCAGTGCCCTTAGGCTTCGAGAGGACGTACTTCTGAAGAGCAAGCGAGACTAGCGCGAGCGAGAATGCCAAACCAACGAAGGACGCCACGCGGTACAGCCCTTCCAGCGACCCAAGGTCGTAGAGAAAACATTTGAACGTGGTGACAGCGATGAGCGTCACGGCTGTGACACGCGCGGGGCGGCTCGCCAGATAGATTCCGGCCGCAAGCAGGATCATGCCGAACGCCAGCCATCCGATCGTGTAGGTCAGATCCTGCGACACGGTCGTGCCGAAGCGGAACGCGATCGTCGGACCGGTCGCGTAGTAGTCGGCAATCTCGATGTTCAGCAGCAGGAACAACAGAATCACCCCGGCAGCCGGCAGAACTCGCGACGACCGCAGCGTTCCGACGATCTGATCGCTGGTCTTCCACAGCCACCACGCCGCGAGGAAGCAGGCCACCGCGCAGATGAGATACGTGTACAGGTACCAGTTGAAGATCCGCAGCGCGCCGCGTGGCTCGTAGAGCAGGATCTCGGGATTCAGCGCCAGCCGCACGAACACGATCGCGAGGAGCGCGTTACCGAAGTACAGCAGGCCGCGGTGCGGTATGCGGCGGTACAGCCAGGCGAGCGCAGCGCCTTCGAGCGCCCACCCGATCGTGACCCACTGTTGACGGAGCTGCAGCGGAATGGCGATCGTGACGAACGCGAGGGCCGCGCCGGACACGAGCGCCAGGCGGCCCGTATCCCGCTCCCCTGAGGCTTCGATTCGAAGCAGCTCGCGAAGCAGCAGGGCAAGAACGCCTCCTGCCACAACCGGAACGATGCCGATTGCGGATCCGAATCCGCCCGCGAGGAACGCGTTCCTCGCGCTGAAGAAAAACATCGCGCTTGCGAGCACCGCAGCCAGGTAGGGATCGCGCTCACTCCGAGCGCGCGCGCCGAGCACGAACGGGTACGCGACGAAGATCGCGTAGAGCGCGAGTGAAAGGCCAAGCAACTCCTTCCACTGAACGCCAGCGCCTGCGGCCGAGTACCACTGTAGCAACCCGAGCCATGCAGGAACGACCGCAAGAGCAGCGACGTACCTCCATCGCTCACGCCACGTCAGCCACAAGATTGCGGCGATGTTTGCGCAGTGGACGACGGCGACCAGGGCGAATTCCGGCCGGCCTCCCGCGCTCGCAATCGTGACTGACAGGTCGCCGATGAAGAGGCCGACGCCAGCCGCCATCGCCGCGCGACTCGCGGGCACGGAGCTCGCGCGCTCGACTCCAGGCCCTCGGTCCCCGGCCCCCGGTCCCACGCTCCCCGGTCCGCGCGTCACGATCCGCATCCATCCGATCGCATAAATGCTGACGATGGACGATGAGATGACCGCTACCGTGCCCCAGGGCGGTGCACCCACGGCGCCGGCCCACAGGAACACGACCAAGGCTGCCGCAATCGCGCCTGCGGCATGGAGCGATGCAGCATCTATCACGAGAGAGGTCGCGCTGATAGCAAGTGTCACCACCCCGAGCGCACCGAACAGCGGCCACGGCGGGATCGACCACTCGCGATTCAAAGCAAGGAAGGCGAAAAAGAGATGGCCGACCAGCGCGAGATACAGGCCGCGTGCGAACGTCGCGCCGCGCGAACCGAACCTCCCCTCGGCGCTCCTGACGTGCGACCATGCGTGACCACCGAGCGTGATCAGCGCGAGACCGGTCAGGACGGTCAACGATGACAGCACACCGATCGTGCCCGCCGCGCGAGTCCACCAGACGGCAAGGATGATCCAGGACAAAAGGCTGCCCGCTTGTGAAACGAGCGGCAATCCGCCCGAGGCGCTCTCCACGAACAACCCAGCGTTCATAATTGCCAGGAGCAGCGCCATCGCCCAGAGTCCCGCCGGCGTCACTGGTCCGAGCGACAGGAACAGCAGCAGACCCAGGCTCACGAGCAGCACCGCGCCGCTGCCCCACTCGGGCTGGAGCGCCTGGTAATGCCGGCGCGCGAAGAGCGGAGTGCCGATGGCGACGGCGCCGAAGACGGCGTAGATGACTACGCCCGTACGAAGAGTTTCGGTCGTCAGGTGCATGGCCGACCATGACGCCTGCGTCGCAATCGCGAAGAATGCCGCGACGTAATACAGCGGGCCGTCCGCCGTTGCCGCGGCGCGCCAGGCAATCGTCACCAGGAGCACCAGCAACACCGCAAAGAGTGGAAGTGGCGAGCTGAATGCCGGTTCGATTCGCGCGAGCGTGGTGAACACGAACAGCAGCAACGGTGCCGCAAAGCGCGCGTGCTTCGCGGGGCCATCGAAGCTCCCTCCCCAGCGGGTTCCAAAGCGTTCGGCCATTGTAGCGGCCAACAGATAGAGCAGAACGAACGCCGCCGTGAATCCGAGCGCCGTGTATCTCGACTCGCTCCCGACATACGACGTCCCCAGCCACCCCGCCATGACGACCATCGTCGTCAACGCGCCAGCGGCGTGCAGGAGTTCCTGACGACGCACCATCGCGATCACGAACAGCCCCGTGTCGACGAGGAGCAGGAACCCGAACAGGAGCGACGCGTGCGCGCCGTACGCCGGCACCGTCGCAAGGTGGACGGCAAACAGCAATGGAAGGCTCGCGGAGATCACGGCAGTGCGCTCGAAGCTGCGATCCGCGCTCGACGCCTTCGCGCCTGGAGGCGCCCGCCGTGCGAGCAGCAGCCCGATCACGGCGACGAGCGGAAAAATGAGAAACACGCCCATCGCGAGCGACACACGGCTCGCGTCGAGGAAGCGAAAGACCCAGCCCCACTGGTACAGCGTGGTGAATACCAATGTGAGCCAGGTCAACGCCGGCCACGCCTGACGGTAGGCGACCCAGGCAAGACCGATGTTGAGCAGCATCAGGTACGCAAAGAGCGGAATCGGTCTGTTCTCTCCCGTCGACAGCAGCACCGGCGTTGCAAAACCGCCGAGCAGCCCGAGAACCGCGATGAACATCGAGCCACGACGGATCGAGAGCAGGACGGCCACTGCCGTCACGATCGCAAGCAGCACGAACGTGGCGATTCCCGGAATCAGGTTCCAGAGCGCGTGCGCCGCAAAGAACGTCGCGAACAGGATCGCGATCGCCGCGGCATCGAGCGCGTTCGCGGTAACGGGATACTTGCGCGCCGCCTTGAGCTCGCAGACAACGAGCAACGCAATCGCCACCGCAATGCCAATCACCACCCGTACGGGCGGCTGCAGCCAGCCGTGCTCGATCGAGTAACGCAGGAAGAAGACCGCCGCGAGCACGAGTGCGACGCCCGCGACCGCCGAGAACAGCTTGACGCCGATGAGGCTCTCCCAATCGAATGCGGGTGCCGGAGGCGTCGGCGGTGGTGGAGGTGGTTGTGGCGGACGCGGCGGAGCCTGCGGCGCTCGACGTGGTTCGGGAGGCGGGGGCTGCGGTGCGGCGGCCTCGCCAGCCGCAGCAACGGATTCGCGCGCCGCACTTGATGGGAGCGCTTCGGCGGCGGGCTTCTCGGTCGGCGGAGGCGCAACCGGCGCAGCGGCCGCTGGTTTGACCGGAGAGGGAATCGGCGGAGGCGCGGCAGGGGCGGGCGGTGGAGGAACAGGCCTCTCGATCGCTGGCGGCGGCTTCGGAACCTCCGCAACGGGTGGCGTCGGAACCTCGGCGACTGGCGGGGCAGGCTCAATCTTCGGCGGCTGCACCGGCGGTGTCACCGTTGGAGGCGCCTCGAACGCTGGTTCGGCGGGGGACGCCTGAGCAGCGGCCCCGCGACTGACCTGCTGCAACCGAGCCGTCAGACCACCAATGTCGCGCGTCTGCCGCTCGACGATCTCTTCGAGCGCCAGGATCCTGCGTCGCGTTCGGCGCGCCGAGACCCATGCGGCGATCGGCAACCCAAAGAGCATCCCGAAGACGACGAACAAGGCGAACAGAATCCCGATCACTTCGTCCATCAATTACCCGGGGACTTCGTTCCCCGGACCCCCTTCCGCCGTCACTCGCGGGGCCCCCTCGCCCCGCTCCGCTCCGGCGGGGGTCCCCGCTGCGCATTGTGTGCGGGTCGGCTCACTGGCTGCGTTCGTTCGCTGGTAAGTCATGCTGACGACGGGAGCGCCGCCATCTTACACGGAGTACGTCGCGATAGTGGCGTGGTCCGGTCGGAGATGTCGTGAGGAGAATCTGAAGATTCGTGAGGTGTCCCCGCGGCCAGCAGTGCCGCCGCCGCGGGGATCGCGAGCGACCGAGCTAACGAGCTACTTTCTCTTCTTGATGTCGTTCAACATCACCGGCTGGTTCGCATAATCCTCGATGACCAGCACGTTGTCGTTGAGCGTCAGCTTCGCGGCGATATTCAGCTTGCCCTGCCCTTCGCCCTGCTTGTTCACGTGCAGCTCCATCAACGTGAACGGGTAGTCGGCAGTACGCGGCCGGTTCGAGGCCTCCCAGAATCCCATCGGCCTATCGGTGGCGAGCACGATCCGGCGTCCACCTTCCTTATCCGGCAGCTCGCGCGCGTAATGCAAATCGTACGCGAGGCTTCCAGGGGTGCTGATCGTGCCCACCCGCGGTGTCTTGCGGAGCGCCTCGAGCAGCTTGTCGGGCCCTTGCTCCTTGAAGATTGCCATCAGCCGATCCCGCTCGGCATCCGTCGTCCAGCGTTCGATCACGATGTCGATCTGTGTTGCGCCGGTACGGCCGACGTTGCTGACGTTGACTGCGACTGCGGTGAATCGTTCGCGCAGCGAGTTCGACGCGACCTGTGCCGCCGCGTGCACCGCGCCCGCGATTACGAGCACCGTAAGAGTGGTTGCCACAAGGTTGCCGCGTCTCAATCGCATGACTGACTCTCCTGAAAGAAATCTATGTGAATCACTTGCCAGCTGGATTACCTACCAATCCTGATGCCAACCGCAGCGCCCGGATCTGGGCCGAAATGACATAATCAGTGGCTCACGATGCCGAGCTCGCGTCCGCGATGGTGGACAGTGCCCGCTGTTTGCGTGGTGCTGGCGATCCTCCACACCTGGCCGGTTGTGACGAACCCGGGCAGGCTCTCGGGGAACGACAACGGCGACGCGCAGCTCAACGAGTGGATTCTGGCATGGGTGGCGCACCAGTTGCCACGCGCGCCAGCGCGGCTGTTCAACGCCAACATCTTCTATCCCGCTCCGGATAGCCTCGCCTTCTCCGAGCCACTCATCGTCCCGGCGCTCCTGGGCGCACCCCTCCGATGGCTCGGTGCGTCGCCAGTGCTCGTGTACAACGTCGTCCTCATCGCCGGATTTGTGTTGACCGCATGGGCAGGCTATGTGCTCGTCCACGCGTGGACCGGCGATCGATCTGCCGGCCTTCTCGGCGGATCGATGTTCGCCTTCAACACGCACACGCTTACCCGGCTCGCGCACATTCAAGCGATTCACGCGTGGGGGTTGCCCCTCGCGTTGCTCGCCACGGATCGCGTGATTCTGCACGCCAGGTTCGTGGACGCGCTCTGGCTTGCTGTCTGGATGACGGGAATGGCGTACACGTCCGGTTACCTCGTCGTGTTTGCCGTCGTCATGATTACCGTCGCACTAGTCGTGCGCATCCGCGATTGGTGGAATCGGCGGAGCGCCGTCCTTCCGCAGTTTGCGATTGCAGCAGCGATCGCGACCGCCGCGCTGATGCCGGTGTTCGTGCCATACCGTCGCGTCGCGCGTGAACAGGGACTGGTGCGATCGCTCGGGAACGTAGCGGATTTCTCCGCCACGTTGAAGGGATATCTTGCCTCGTCGAGCCGGATTCATTTCGCGACGTGGAGCAGCGGGTTCTATCGCGATCCGGTTGACTCGTTTTTTCCAGGCGTGATCGTTCTCGCGCTCGCGGCATTCGCCGTCTGGTGGGCCGTGACCCGCGACATCGAGTGCCGATCCCGTGTGGTGATGTTGCTTGCAATGGCCGTTACCGGGCTCGTGCTCTCTCTGGGAACGCACACACCCGTCTACGGATGGGTGTATCACCTCTTCCCGCCGATGCAGGGGCTGCGCGCCGCGTCGCGGTTCGGCAACCTGTTCCTGCTTGCCATGGCCGCTTTGGCGGGTGTGGGGCTGGCAGCACTGCGCACTCGCGTCAACGCTCGGACAGCCACGGCCGTCAGCATCGCACTCGTCGTCGCCGCGAACATCGAATCGCTTCGTGCGCCTTTTCAATACACGCGCTTCGAGGGGATTCCGGCGATCTACTCGCTCCTCGCGTGGGAGCCTGGACCCGTCGTGCTCGTCGAGGCTCCCTTCTATCCTCCACAAGCGACCTTCGAGAATGCCCCGTACGTGCTCGCGTCCACGGCCCACTGGCGTCCGCTGATGAACGGCTACAGCGGGTTCACGCCTATTTCGTACCGGCAGTACGCCGCAACCTTCTGGTATTTTCCGGAGGATCACGCAATTCAGGCGATGCGCCGCGCCGGCGTAACGCACGTCATGGTGCACGCCGGGCGGTTCGATCGCGATGCTCCACGAGTGATGGCGCAGATTGCCGCGAGTCCCTTCCTGGAGCGCATCGCGGTCGGAAGGAATGGAATCGCTCTCTACAAAGTTCATTGATTGGTGCGCGTTGCGCTAGCGATCCGTCGAACCAAACCCTCCCCTCGATTCAACCGCGAGCGTCGCCGATTCTTCCCACTCCACCGTCGGCGCCGCGAGTACGATGCCCTGCGCGATCCGATCTCCGGCAGCGACTCGAACCGTCGCACCGGTGAAATTCAGCACGGGCACTTTCACCTCGTCCGCCGGCCCGCAGTAGTCGGGATCGACGACGCCGACGCCGTTCGCGACCATCAGACCGCGTTTCAATGGTGTGCTGCTCCGCGCGAAGACGCCGAGGAACATCCCAGGCGGCACCTCGATCACCAGGCCCGTTGGGACGAGGCGCACCTCTCGCGGTGGCACCGTGACGTCTTCCGAAGCGGCGAGGTCGAACGCAGCCGCGCCGCCGCTGGCATACGTCGGCAACGCGATTCCCTCACGAAGTCGTTTGATTCGAATTCTGATGCGCGTGTCTGTCGGCGACATCGGCGCATTATACGGTCGCTCCGGGTGCGTCCTCGTGGCCAACGCAGCTGAAAAAGATTCTCGTTTCCAACACTGCTCGATTCGACTGTGTCAGATCATCACCATTTGAACGATTCTCACTGTCACGGGCCGACGGCTCGTTGGCCGTTTCTCCAGCCGATCTGACAAGTCGCGTGGACCAGCTGAGGGTCCGCATTAGTCCTGTCGTCCTTCCAATTGCGCTCGCCGTGTGACGATGCTACCGTCGTCCGGCGCATCGACAGACGGGCACGCGCATCGCAGCGATCTCCATCGGTCCCCTAGCCGCGTTCGCACGGCTTCCAGCTTGAAATGGAGAGAGCGATGCCGCCGCAAGTGCTTGCGAAACGTATAGAAAGACTCGAAGAGCAGATGACGTCGCTGCACGCTCTACCGGGTCGAGTGGCCGACCTCACGTCGCAGTTTCAGCAATTTCGAGACGAGACGCGGCTGAACTTTTCTGCGATGCAGTCCGAGGTTCGCCACGTCTCTCAGGAGCTCGACAGCTTACGAACGGAGTTCCAAGGGCTTCGCAACGATACTGCACAACAGCTCGGGAGCATTCGCGCGGAGTTCCGTCAGTTCCGGAGCGAGATTTCTGAGCAGGTTCAGAGCCTGCGCAACGAATTCCAGGGGCTACGCGACGAGTTTCAGCACTTGCGGGAAGACACGGCGCAGCAGTTCCAGAGCCTGCGGACTGACTTCCAGGTACTCCGGACCGATGTGAAGACGGAGATGCGGATCCTGTACGAGAATCTCGTGGACCGGCTCGCGCTTCTGCAGGAAGGCAAGCCGGTCCGCCAAAAGCCTCGCCCAAGTTGACGCCGCGCTTACTTGTCCTGACTGGTCGTCGTGACAGCCGCCTTTCGCTTGAACAGATCAGACACGTCGCGCTTTCCTTTCTCGAGCGTCGACACCTGCCCTGTCGGGAGCGTCATGATCCCTGCACCCGTGCGCGGCTCGCGGCGGCTGGCCTGCTCGCCCTGATTCGCCCGCCCGCCTCCTTGATTCCCGCGTTGGGAGCGCTGACGCTCCCGGCGCTCTTTCTCCTCCTCGGCCTTCGTCTGCGCGATCGTGAACACGACGAACTTGCCGTCAGCCGTGAACGCGGGATTGATCCCTCGCGGATGTTTGAACTCCGTAGCCGTCCGGAGGTTCCGGACGACCAGCTCGCCATCCTCCCCCCTCGGAGGTCAATGCGTACGCGAGCCATTCCCCGTCGCGCGACAGCGCGGTTCGCTGAATCGAGCGCCAATAGTCGTAAACGTCGTACGACAGCGGCCTCTTCGCCGGCGTCTGGGCTGTGACGGAACAGCCCGACCACGAGGCAATGAGCAGTGCCGCGCGCGCGAGCGCCCGCGGCCCGAGCGCCGCGCGAAGTCGCGGCGCGAGAACGCGCGGGGGTGGGGCCCCACGCGCCTTGAGAAATGTCGTCGTGCGTTGATGCAGTCGCAGACGCATTGATCCATCCTTCTTAACCGGGGGCCTCGCCCCGCCGCCCCATCGCCGTCGCTCGCGGGGCCCCTTCGCCCCGCTCCGCTCCGGCGGGCGCGCCGTCGGCGCGCCTCTCAGCCCATTTATGCCGTGCGAAACGAGTACGACGTTTCCTAGCGCGGCGAGCTCGATTTATTGGCGCCCAGAGCAGCCACAGGCTGGCCTATTATCGCGAAATCATTGTTCGTGAAACATGTAAATTGTGGAGCGACATGCGTGCACTCGCACCCTTTCTCGTCGTTCTCTTGGGACTGTCGATGACAACTCCACCCGCTCAGGACCGTGCGCGCGCGCGCGATCTCGGCATCCGTCCGGGCGCCGCCGAGCCCGGACCGCTGAACGCGATCACGGACGTGGCGGACGTTCTCGTCGGTCACACAACGGTGACTGAAGGCGAAAACGTCCGAACGGGTGTGACCGCGATTCGCGCTCATCGTGGAAATCTGTTCCGTGAGAAGGTGCCGGGTGCCGTGTTCGTCGGCAACGCGTTCGGAAAGCTCGCGGGATCGACGCAGATCGATGAGCTCGGGACGATCGAGTCTCCAATCGTGCTGACGAACACCTTGGCGGTAGGCGTCGCGCTCGATGCAGTCGTGCGATGGACGCTCACACAGCCCGGCAACGAAAATGTCCGTTCCGTCAACGGTGTCGTCGGCGAAACGAACGACGGCACCCTCAACGACATTCGAAACCTGCGAGTGACGCGCGAGCACGTGACGACTGCCATCGCGAATGCGAAGGACGGTGCCGTCGAGGAAGGCGCCGTCGGTGCGGGCACCGGAACCGTGGCGTTCGGATGGAAGGGCGGGATCGGCACGTCGTCTCGTCGCGTTCGTCAGGACAGCCACACGTGGACGGTCGGTGTGCTCGTCCAGACGAATTACGGCGGGCGCCTGACGATTGACGGCGTGCCCGTGTGGAAGGAACTGACGCCGCGCAGCAGCGCCGCGGCAGCTGATGGCTCGTGCATGATTGTCGTCGCGACGGATGCGCCGCTCGACGCCCGCGATCTCAAACGACTGGCGGCGCGCGCGATCTACGCTCTGGCGCGCACCGGCTCGACGTACTCGAACGGCAGTGGCGATTTCGCGATCGCGTTCTCGACGCATCCGTCGCTGCGCGTCACCAACACGAACGGACCGCAGCTTCGCACCCTGCTGACTACCGATGGCGTATCGAGCCTGTTCGATGCCGTCATCGAAACGACGGAGGAAGCCGTCGACAACTCGCTGTTGAAAGCGGTCGACGTCACATCAAACGGCCGTACGATTCGTGCGCTGCCTGTCGATCGGCTGAAGGAACTGCTGAAGAAGTACGGGCGATGAACTCCTCCAGGTGACCGCTCCGATCCTTACCTGTCGATCTGAGCAGTGCGTCACATCGCCATGCCGACCGCTGGACAGGTTTGGAGAAATTACAGTCATCAGTAACTTCTTCTTCACGTTGCCCGGCAAGGACACGCGCTAGAGCTCGGACTGATCGCGATTCATCGGTTGTCGTGCGTCGGGCTAGGTAGCCACGTCTGACGGTATGAGCTTCAGTGAATTACGCGTCCGGGTCCATTCATCTCAGCGCCCAAAGCCCAAAGCCCGGAGCCTAGTCAGTCACGCGCCCCGAGTGGCGATCGATTTGCAAGCCTGACGCGTGAAGTGCCGTGGCTGTGGCTGATGCATGTCGCGGCCGAAGCACACCACCCACTCGGGAGGGACTACATGAAACGTTACATCGCATTCGCAGCGGCGTTCGTCGTCAGCGCCGCGGCTGTCATGGCGCAGGCGCCCGATCAGTCGAGCGCCGCCGGCAGCCAGCAGTCGGTCACCGTGACTGGCTGTCTCCAGTCGGGATCGACCGGCGGTGCAGCCGCAGCGTCCGGAGGCGAATTCATCCTCGCCAATCCGGTGATGGGCAGCGCGGGCAGCAGCTCGGCGACACCCTCGACGTCGAGACCACCGTCGAGACCGCCATCGTCTACTCCGCCGTCATCGACGCCACCAACGTCGACACCGCCGAGCGCGACGCCACCGCCGACGACACCTCCAACGACGACGCCACCGACAACCACGCCACCGACAACAACACCGCCAACTTCAACTCCTCCGACCTCGACGCCGCCAACCTCGACGCCTCCGACCTCCACGCCGCCGAGCGCAGCGCCGAGTGCTCCGGTGGGAACGTCGGGAATGTCGAGAGCACCAAGCATTCGACTGACGGGTGGTGAATCCGAGTCGCTGCAGCAGTACGTGAATCAGCGCGTGGAAATCCAGGGCAGCTTCCAGAACGAGGGCGGCGCCGGTGCGGGCGCTGCCGGACGCACGTTGAAGGTAACGTCGGTCCGCCCGGTTCCGGGAAACTGCGCGGGCGGAGACAAGTAAAGGAAAGGCGCCTGCGGCTGCGGCGGGCGGCGAAGGCCGTCCCGCCGCGCGCGCGGGGGTGGGGCCCCGCGCGCATTGAGAAGTGACAAGTAGAGGCAAAAGGAAAAGCGAAAAGCAAAGGAACGACAAGACCATTCGCCGAACTTATGAGCCGTCGGCGTAAGTGGCTTAGAATCGCGGCGCTATGATTTGGATCAGAGACGCCGCGATTCTCGTCTGTATTCTCACTTCGGATGCCTACCCGCTGGTTGCGCAGTCACCACCAGCACCGTCGACCGCTCGACCTAGTGACGGTACGAAACCCCTCGTCGAGAACTACGTCAGGACTATGGTCACGGTGCCGCCTGAATCGCTGGGTCTCGACCCCTTCTACAGGAAGTACGCGGACGCATTTTGGGATTCCAATCGTCTCCTCCGAGAAGGTAGACGATGTCGCGCTGCTCATGGCGAGGGACATTGTCAATTACATGGTGTCGAAACGGCCGGACCTGCGCGCCGTGATGATCGAGAGGAAGTCACGCGTAATCGTGATGGCCGAGAGCGAGATGCAGACGGACCCGCCCGAGTATCGCGACTGGAAGAAACCCACCAAGGAAGATCGGAGGCTCACACTGCGTGAGCGCGAGAACTACGACAAGCCTGGCGGCATCGGGAGCATGACCGATCGCGAGTACTGGAACCGCCGCGCGCGGGGAATGGGCGGCAATATCACGTCATGCGCGGAAGAGAACGTCCTCGGCCGTCCCGGCACGCGCTACTACGGCGAGCACATCCTCGTCCACGAGTTCAGCCACAACGTGATGAGCGCGTTGCGCACCGCGGACCCCACCCTGTATCAGGAGATTCAGGATGCTTACGCGGCAGCCAAGGAAAAGGGTCTCTTCAAGGGACACTACGCGGAGAATACCGTCGCCGAATACTTCGCCGAAGGCACGCAGTGGTGGTTCTGGTCGAACTACGAATGGTTCGACGGTGAGACGCGGCTGCAGACGCCTGAGGATCTGAAGGCGTACGATCCCCGTCTGTATGCGCTTCTCGACAAAGTCTACCCCGGGCACCACATTCCCGCCGATGTCTATTACGGCCGGAACATCAAGCCTCCGTCGCGACGATAGCGATGGCCAATCAGCGCGATGACGACGCCGGGCGCTGTGCAACGATTGCCTCGACTCCAGCGCGCTTGGCCTCGGCGTTGAAGGCTGTCAGATCGCTCGCGAGCGTCTGGTCGAGTTTGTCGGTCTGAGCCTTGAGCTCCGCGGACAGATCCTGGAAGATCGGATCGGCGTTCGCGATCGGCTTGCCGTCGCCGCGTGTGACGACACCGAGGAGCGACGCGAGCCGATTGTTGATCTTGATTGGAAAGTTCAGCGGATCCTGGCCGCTCTGGTTCCGGACCTGATAGATCGCTTCCTCGATCGCGCTGAGATTCTTCGTCAGCCGATCGCCCGCGGCCTTGAGCTGCGGGTCGGACGACTTCTCCGTGCGCTCCTTGACTTCATCCTTGATCTTGCGGATCTGGATGACGGCGTTGTTCGCCTCGCTGACCTTGTCGCGAATCTGAATCGCGAGATCGAACTGCTCCTTGAGATCGGCGTCACTGACGTTGCGGAACGGATGCTTCTTCAACGTGAGCGGCTGCGTGAGCGTCTTGCCGCCGACGGTCAGCCGCACCTGGTACGTGCCGGCGAGCGCCGTCGGGCCGCTCGTGCTCGCGCCCCACAGAACCATTCCGGGGAACGTGGTCGGCCCCGCGTACTGCTGGTCCCACGTGAAGCGATTCAGACCGGCGGTCATCGGGGCGGTCGGCGTGCCGCCACGACCGCGTCCGCCACCCCCTTCCTGCTCTTCCTCGCCCGCAGCGGGTGCCGCGCCGCGACCTGCCTCACCCGGCACTCCCGCGCGTCCCGCTTGAGGGGTCGGTGCCTCGGGCGTCTGTGCGCCGGTTTCACCACGTCCGCGACCGCGTCCGCCACGACCACCAGTTCCGCCGGCAATCGAGCGAACCACCTGGCCTTTCGCATCGAGGATCTCGAGCGTGAGCTTCTCGGCGGGCTTTTTCAGCAGATACGCGATCGGCGCACCACCAGCGCCTCGAATCGCGTCAGCCGGTTTGAACAGGTAGGCGTCGCCAGCTGACGTCAGCTCCTTTCCGGCCTGCCGGAGCGGCGCGATGTCGTCGAGGATGTAGAATCCGCGGCCGTGTGTGGCGATTGCAATCGAGTTCGCCTCGACCCAGAGATCCGACACTTGAGTGTCGGGAAGATTGAGCGATAGCGACTCCCAGCGATCGCCATCGTCGTACGAGATGTAGAAGCCGTGCTGCGTGCCCGCGTAAAGCATGCCGCGGCGCGTCGGATCCTCGCGGACCGCGTGCGTGTAGTCGTTCGCGCGAATGCCCGTCACGATCTTCGTCCACGTCTTGCCAGAATCGTGGGTGCGGAAGATGTACGGCGCGAGATCGTCGAGCAGTGGTCTCTTGACCGCGATGTACGCCGAGCCCGCGTCGAACATCGACGCATCGATCTGACTGACGCGGCCGAACTCGGGCATGTCGTTCGGCGTGACGTTCGTCCAGTTCTTACCGCCGTCACGCGTCATGTGGACGAGGCCGTCGTCCGATCCTGCCCAGATGACATTCACGTCCGTTTTCCCAGGCCCGATCGAGAACACCGTGCCGTAGACCTCGGGGCTGTTCATGTCGTGCGTGATCGGCCCGCCTGAATCTCCCATCGTCTTCGGATCGTGACGCGTGAGATCGCCGCTGATCTTCTCCCAGCTCTGGCCGCCGTTGGCTGTTTTCCACACGTGTTGTGACGAGGTGTAGAGAACATTTGGATCGACGGGCGAGAAGATGATCGGGAACGTCCACTGCCAGCGCTCGACGAGAGCGCTCGACGGCTCGCCCGAGAACATGCGCGGATACGGATTGACTTCGCGAAGATTCCCCGTCCGTCGATCGAGTCGCGTGAGGAACGAGCCGTTGTTTCCTCCGGCGTAGAAGATCTCGGGATCCTTCGGGTCGGGAGCGACGTACCCCGGCTCCGATCCGCCGGGGCTGTAGAGATTCGGTGCCACGCCGCGTCCACCGCCACCGCGTCCGGCGCCACCCAGGTTCGTGTCGCTCGGCACGCAGACCGTGCTGCCGTCCTGCTGCGCGCCGCACACGTGATACGGCACGTGCTTCGTCGCGATGACGTGGTAGTACTGCGGCGTCGGAACGTCCTGCGCAGTCCAACCCTGTCCCCCGGCCATCGAGACGGCGCCGCCCCCGTCGTTGCCGATGACGAGGTGTTGCGGATTGTCGGGGTCGATCCACAAATCGTGATGATCGCCATGCGTGCCGCCACCGACGTTCGTGAGCGTCTTGCCCGCGTCGGTCGATCGAAACGCGCTCGTGTTGAGCATGTAGACCGTGTCCTTGTTCGCGGGATCGGCCGTCACGTGCGTGTAGTAGAACGCGCGCTGGCGGATGCTGCGATTCGAATTCGCGAGCGCCCAGGTTGCGCCGGCGTCGTTCGACACGAACAGTCCGCCGTTGTCGTTCTCGATGAGCGCGTACACGCGGTTGGAGTCGGCGCCGGAGACGGACACGCCAATCTTGCCGACGACGCCCGACGGCAGCCCGGGATTGCGCGTGATCTCGGTCCACTTCTCGCCGCCATCGGTCGATTTGAAGAGCCCACTCCCCGGGCCTCCGCTGGACATCTGGTACTCGACTCGATACGCCTCCCATAGCGCGGCATAGATCACATCCGGGTTGCGCCGATCGATTGAGATATCGACTGCGCCGGTCTTGTTGTCGCGGAAGAGCACCTTGCGCCAAGTCGTGCCGCCATCCGTGCTCTTGAAGACGCCGCGTTCGTCGCTCGGCGTCCCGTACCTCCCGAACGAAGCAACGAAGATGATGTCGGGATTCGTCGGATGAATCCGGATCTTGGAAATGGCTTGAGAGTCCGAGAAGCCGACCTGCGCCCACGTCTTTCCCGCGTCGGTGGATTTGTAAACGCCATCGCCGGGCATGATGTTGCCGCGGATGCACGATTCGCCCATGCCAATGAAGACGATGTCGGGATTCGACTCTGACACGGCGACCGCGCCCACCGATGAACTGCCGATTTGGCCGTCGGTGACCGGCGTCCAGTTCTCACCGCCGTCGGTCGTCTTCCACAACCCGCCGCCGACCGCGCCGAAGTACGCCTCTCGCGGCCGTCCTTTCACGCCGGTCACGGCGATCGAGCGGCCGCCGCGCGACGGCCCGATGCTGCGCCACTGGTAGCCCTTCGGGAACGCGGGATCGAGGCTGGATGAACCGATCGTCACTTGTCTACCGCGTTCGGCACGGACATCGCGTTTCCAACTGCTCGAAAACGCCAACGCGGCCGCGGCAATGCAGAACACGAGCGGCCGGTACGTACCTGCCATCAGAAGCCTCCTGAAGTGTGAGGAGTTTACTTTATGTGGCGGGCGCAGACCCCTCCAGACCGCTAACCAGCTGCTCGACGAACTCGGCGACACCGTCGCCGTCCTCGCCCTCCGTGACGAGATTCGCGATCTGCTTGACCTCCGAGAGCGCGTTCGATGTCGCGACGGCCAGACCTGCCGCCATGAGCAGCGGGAGATCGTTCTCGGCGTCGCCGATGCCGACGACGTCTTCGAGTCGGATCTGCATCGACTCACAGACCGCCACGAGGCCGCTGGCTTTGTCGATGCCGCGCGGGAGAACCATTGCGGACCCCTTGTTCAACACGACCTGCACATCCAGTTTCAATTCGTCGATCGCGGCGCGAACGACGCGTTCGTTTCCCACGCGCGTGTGGAGGATCGCGCGGCTGACCGCGAGCGGCTGCACTTGGCGGCTCCGAAGTACGTCGATCAGCACCAGGGGTACAGGTTCGGCCAGCAACTGCTCGCGACAAGTCGCGGGATCGTAGAGGAGGGCGCCATTTTCCGCGGCGATTCGATCGAAGAGCTCGGGTCGGGGAAAAATGGCGAGTATATCCGTCAGCTCGCGCCCGGTCAGCAGGATCGCGCGGCGGCCCGTGGCGCGCAGCCGTTCGAGTGCCGTGATCGTGTTCTCATGAACAACGCCGTCCCGGGCGAGCGTGCCATCGTAATCCGTGGCCAAGATGGTGTAGCGCACGCATTCAATTATGGTCTGACCGCCGTTCGCCCATGCGCCGGGCCCTCCGCTCATCGCCTTTTGCTGTGCCGCTCGATATCGTGCGCGCGGGTTGAGTGCGCAGCCTCGCGGCTGACGGACGCGCATCGGAAGAAGCCATTTGAAATGATTCTGCGACTGGGCGAAGCGCTGACGGCGTGGTCCGTTAGAATGCCGCGTCAGGAGGAACCTGTCGCCGAAGGCATTCGATCTTCTTCTCGTGTTGATCGAGAACCGTTCCCGGGCCATGTCTCGCGCCCAGCTCCAGAAACACTTGTGGCCAGACACGTTCGTCCTCGACACGAATCTCGCCAGCCTCGTGGCCGAGATCAGGCGGGCGCTGGCCGATACGGCAGACGACCCACGGTTCGTGCGAACGATGCACCGGTTGGTTCATCGGGGACGTCAGAGGCGAGCACGCTGCAGCCGAGCCGGCGAGCGCCACGGTAAGGTATTGGCTGATCTGGGAAGGGCGCCAGGTCGCACTCCTCGATGGCGAGAACATCGTGGGCCGGGCGCCGGACGCATCGATCTGGATCGACGCGCCCGGCGTGTCGCGTCATCGCGCGCGCATCGTGCTCACGGGATCCGACGCCACGATTGAAGATCTGAAAAGCAAGAACGGTACGTATGTCGGTGACAAGCCGGTCACATCGGCGCACCGACTTGCAGACGGCGATCAGATCCGGTTGGGACCCGTCGTGATCACGTTCCGCATTCACGGCCTCGAACCGAAGATGCGCAAACCCTGCTCTACACTTAGTACTTTCTCGTTCGCTCTAACTTCTAACTTCTAACTTCTAACTTCTTACTTTCATTGCTGCTGCCTGTCGGCTTCAGCGGCACCGGCTGCGGCGGCGTCAGCATCAAGTTATATCGAGCGAGGTTGGTGCTGAGCGTCGCTGCCTTGGCAAATAATGCATTCGCTTCGGCAATGGCCTTCGGCACGCTCGTCTTCACCTCGGCGTAGGTCTTCATCGTCTGTTCGGTCGGCCACATTCCGGCCATCAGTGCGTTCTTGGCCTGGGCGAGCTTCGTTGTCAGGCTGTCGGGAGCACCGGCACCGCGTCCGCCACCACCGCTCCCACCGCCGCCGCGTCCGGCGGCGGGAGTAGCGAACTTCGGCGCGAGCGTCGCGAGCTCCTTGTTCACCGAATCGAATGATGCCTTCAGGTCCGCCGGCACGTCGGCCTTGCCGTCGATTTCTTTCGACAGCTCGGTCATGCGCGCATTGAACGGGGTAATCGCGTTCGACGTTTCCGTCGCGCGGCGTTGGAGCTCGTGCAGCTCCATTGCCATATCGAAGAGCTTTTTGCGCTCCGCATCGGTGAGCACGACTTCAGGATCTGCACTAACCCGCAGCGGCTTCGTTTCGACGGTTTCGCCGTCGACGATGAGCGCGATGGTGTAGACGCCTGGAAGGACGTACGGACCGAGATTCGCACCGCCGCCGCCCCCGAATCCGCCACCGCCGCCGGCACCGGCCCCCGCGCCAGCAGCGCATCCCGCGCCAAACGGGCTTGGCGACTGACCACCACGTCCACCGCCACGGCCACCTTCAGCGCCCTGTGTCGCCCCCTCCCCGCCGGACTCCTGCGGACCGCGCCCGCCGCGCCCGCGACCGCCTGCCGCAGCCGCCGGGCCAGGGGCGACGCGCAGATCCCAGCACGCGGACTGAATTCCGGGCGTGTTGCTGTTCGCCAGCACCGTACCCGAGATCTCACGAACCTCGCGTCCTGTTGCATCGGTAACCCGGAGCTTCACCTCGTTCGCCTGCTTCTTCAAAAAAAACGTGAGCACGGCCGCCTGCGGCGGATTCTCGCCGAAGAACGTCTGGTCTCCCCAGAATTCGTAATTGCGATCGCGGGCCGGCCGCCGGTACATCGCGGTCGGCGGAGGCGTGAATAGCTTCGCGTCGGCGGTCGTCGACTGCGCGGCGGCGTACTCCTGAATGGGCGCGAGATGATCGAGGACCCAGATCGCACGTCCGTGTGTGGCGAGGAGCATCGCGTTGTCGCGCGGGTGCAGCGTGATTTCATCGATGCGCACGGTCGGGAGGTTCGCTGTGATCCGCACCCAGCTCTTTGCGCGATCGATGGAAACGAAGAGGCCCGTTTCGGTTCCGAGATAGAGCACGTCCGAATTCTTCAGGTCCTCTGTGAGCGTTCGCGCGACCTCTGCCTTCAAATTGGACGCGATCGACTGCCACGTCTGGCCGTAGTCGTGACTGACGTGGATGTGCGTCTCATCGTCGTTCTGGCGATGACCATCGAAGGTGGCGTACACCGTTCCCTCATCGAACCGCGAGGGCACGACCTCGGAAACGAACGTGCCCTTCGGAACGCCGGTGACTTTGTCGAACACGTTCGTCCACGTCTTGCCTGCATCGCGCGAGACGTACAGATTCCCGTCGTCGGTTCCGGCGTACAAGAGGCCTGCGCGTTTCGGAGATTCGGAGAGGGACACGATTGCCGGCCACGCCGCGATACCGTCGTTCCGCGCGATCTGGATATCGCTTCCCTTCACGCCCATCGTCACGATGTCGTCGCGAGCCTGATTGCTCGTTAGATCCGGGCTGATCGCGACCCACGACAGCCCGCGGTCGGACGATCGCATCACCTTGTTCGCCCCGGCATACAGCAGCTTCGGATCGTGCGGCGAGTGGATGAGCGGCGTGTCCCAATGCCATCGAAGCGGTGCCTCACCAGGAGCAGCAACTGGGCGAATGGACATCGTCTCGCCCGTCACACGATCGACGCGCGTCATGTTGCCGTCCTGCGATTCGCTGAAGACGACCCGATAGTCGGTTGGATCCTGAAGAACGACGAACCCATCGCCGCCTTGAATCGTGGTCCAGTGGAAGTTCGCGATGCCGGCGGCGCCCCGCACCTGGCTCGGGCCGCACCAGTCGTAGTTGTCCTGCATGCCGCCGCAGATGTTATAGGGCGTCGCCATGTCGTAGCTGACGTGATAGAAGAGCCCGACCGGCAGGTTCGGAAGAAAGTTCCACGTCTTCGACTTGTCGTACGAGACGGCAAGGCCGCCGTCGTTGCCGATCAGGATGTGATCCGAGTTGGACGGGTCGATCCAGATCGCGTGATGATCGGAATGGATTCTCGAAGCGGCTGCGGCGTTGATCGTCTTGCCGCCATCGAGCGTCTGGTGGAGATCCACGCCGCCGAGATACACGACTTCCGGATCGTTCGGATCGATGCGGACCTGACTGAAGTACATCGGCCGCGGGTTGGCGTTGTTCACTTTTCGCCACGATGCGCCGGCGTCATCGGAGCGATAGAGGCCCGTCGGCAGATTGTTCAACGGCTGCGGCGCGCCGCGACCGCCCGCCTCCTGGGCGGGGCCCTCTTCGCCGCCTGCCCCTCCTGCGGCCCCACGGCCGCCGCCCGCTCCGCCACGACCCGCGCCCGGTGGAGTCGGCCCTTCGATGAGCGCGTAAAGAATGTTGGGCCGCTTGCGATAGACGTCAATCGCGATTCGGCCCAGCGGTCCCTCGGGGATTCCTTCGTTCAATCGCGTCCAGTTCTCGCCGTCGTCGGTGGACTTCCAGATCCCGCTCCCCGGGCCGCCGCCGTTCATGCAGCAGGCAGTCCGGCGGCGCTGATACGTCGACGCATAGAGCACCTGATTGTTCGAAGCATCCATCACCAAATCGTTGGCGCCCGTGTCGGCGTCGACCTTCAACACCTGCTTCCAAGTCTTACCCCCATCGGTCGTCTTGAAGATCCCGCGATCGCCACCGGGGCCGAAGAGTGGTCCGGTCGCAGCGACGAACACCGTCTCGTTATTTCGTGGATCTATGACGATGCGGTTGATGTGGCGCGATTCGCGAAGACCCATGTTCGTGTAGGTCTTGCCGCCGTCGGTCGACTTGTACACGCCGTCGCCCCAGGACGTGCTTTGGCGGTTGTTCGATTCGCCGGTGCCGACCCACACGAGATCGGGATTGCTTTGCGAGATCGTGACGTCGCCAATCGACATCAGGCCCTGATCCTGGAACTGCGCCTCGAACGTCGTACCGTTGTTCACGGTCTTCCACACGCCGCCATGCGCCGTGCCGACGTAGTAGATTGACGGGTTCGCGTCGTAGACCGCGAGGTCCGAGATCCGGCCCGACATCGATGCCGGCCCAATCGATCGGAAGTGAAGGGAGTCGAACGGCCCGGCGGCCGTCTGCGCACCTCGCGCCTGTTCGGATCGCCCGATGAGCGACTGACCTGCGAGCGCCACGGCGATCGCGATACCGAGAGCGAAGACACGATCCGACCTCATCGAGGAGCCTCCAACGGAAAAGCCTTGGCGTCGAGGGGAGATTATAGGTCCGCGTCCCGTTTTGGGGCCTTGTAGGGCGGGGCTTTCAAGCCCCCGCCGGGCGGCGCGGTCTGAAGACCGCGCCCCACAAGATCTTGGCAAGCCTTGCACCAGAGCCCTGAGCCGAAAGGCTGGCGTCAATCCGTCGCTTGCCCGCTGAGGAGCGGGTCGCAGTCGATCGTACTCGCGCCGTTTTCGGTGCAGATGGCGTATCTCACCGTACGACCGGCATACATGGCGACGCCGGCATACTCCCCCTTCGCGTCGAGCGCGTAGAAGTTCACATTGAAGTTTGGTTCGCCGCGTGAGTTGAGCAGACGCTTCTCGATCGTGTTCGCCTTGATGCGCTTCAGCGCTTCCATGCCGGCGTCCTTGGGCGATCGGCCGCGGCGCATTTCTTCGATGATGAAGAAGGACGAGAGGTTGTACAGATTCGCTTCGCCACGCCCCGTCGATCCCGCAGCGCCGACATCTCCATCGACGTACAATCCTGCGCCCAGAATCGGCGAATCGCCGACACGTCCCGGGATCTTCCACGCCAGCCCGCTCGTCGTCGTCACACCGCAGATCTCGCCTTTCGGGCTGATGCCGTCGCAGTTGATGGTGCCGTAGAAATGATTCGGATCGACCCATCCTTCCTCCATCATCTCTAGCTCGACACGACGGATCGCCGCCTCGCGCTTGACTGGATCGAGATAGTGAAGCGGGTCGGTGCGGCGCTTCCACTCGAGCCACGCGGCTCGTGAGCGATCCGTGTTCAGGTCGTCCTCGATTTTGAATCCCACGTTGCGCGCGAAGGTCTGGGCGTCGCGGCCCACGAGGAGATGGTGATCGGTCTCATCCATCACCTTCTGCGCGACCAGCGACGGCGTCCCGACGCCTTCGAGGCATGCGACGCCGCCAGCGCGCTTCCGAGGCCCGTGCATGCAGCACGAATCGAGCTGCACCACGCCGTCGGCATTTGGCAAGCCACCGTATCCAACGCTCGTGTCTTCGGGATCGAGCTCGACGATGTTCACGCCCGCGATGAGCGAGTCGAGGACGTCCTTTCCTTCGACAATCATCGAGAAAGCCGTCTCGACGCATGTCTTCGTGCCGCCGTTCTTGTAGCGATTCCCGTTCGCCGAGGAGATCACCAACGGCTTCACACCGCGGTCGGTCATCATCGTTGGCGCCCGTCCTGCGGTCTGGGCGTGCGCGGCGGCGGCGAGACCCGCGGCCGTGCCGCTCAACACGAACTCGCGGCGGTTGATTCTGCGTGGCATGCGCTCCTCCGTTCCTCGATTAGCTTTAAGTTTAGTGGAAGTGGAGCTGCGCGCCGGTCGACATTTGTCTCTGGGCTTCGGGCTCTTGACGCTTGCTCGTCGTCCGCCCACAGCCAAAAGCCCTGAGCCCAAAGCCTGGGATTAGTCCGTCGGTTGTCCGCTCAGCAACGGCTCACAGTCGAGCAGCCGCGGACCGTTCTCGTCGCAGATCGCGTATTTGTCGTCACCGCCACGGTACATCGTCACCGCAGCGTGCTCTCCCTTCGCGTCGAGCACGTAGAAGGTGATGTGAAAGTTCGGCTGTCGGCGCGAATTCACGAGGCGCGTCTCGATTGTGTTGGCTTTGATGCGCCTGAGCGTCTCCATGCCGGCGTCTTTCGGGTGACGCCCGTGGCGCATCTCTTCCACGACGAGGAACGAGGAGAGGTTGTACAGATTGGCTTCCCCGCGTCCGGTCGATCCCGCTGCACCGACCGCACCGTCGACGTAGAGTCCCGCGCCAAGGATCGGCGAGTCTCCCACGCGACCGGGGATCTTGAACGCCATTCCGCTGGTGGTGGTCACGCCGCAGACTTCACCTGTCGCGTTCAGACCGTTGCAGTTGATCGTTCCGTAGAGGTGACCGGCCTCGATCCAACCGTCTGCAACCATGTCGAGGGAGACGCGCCGCATCGCGGCCTCTCGCTTGATCGGATCGAGATAGTGCACCGGATCGGTGCGACGCTTCCATTCGAGCCACGCCGCTCGTGACTGGTCCGTGTTGAGATCGGGTTCGATCTTGAAGCCCATGTTCCGCGCAAACACCTGGGCATCGCGACCGACGATCAAATGGTGGTCGGTGTAATCCATCACTTTCTGTGCAACCAGCGACGGCGTGCGGACGCCCTCAATCGCCGCGACGCCACCGGCGCGCTTTCTCGGTCCGTGCATGCAGCAGGCATCGAGCTGCACGATGCCGTCGGCATTCGGCAGCCCGCCGTAGCCGACGCTCTGCTCCGCCGGATCGCGCTCGACGATGCTGACGCCCGCAAGGAGCGAATCGAGGACGTCCTTGCCCTCGACCATCATCGAAAACGCCGTCTCGACGCATGTTTTCGGGCCGCCGTTCCTGAACTTGTGCCCGTTGGCGGAAGCAATCACCAGCGGCGGAACGCTCTTGCGCGTCATCATCGTCGGCGCCTGGCCCGTTGTCTGTGCGCGAGCAGCGATGCCAAGACCTCCGGCACCCGTCCGCACGAACTCGCGGCGATTGATTCTGCGCGCCATGCGGCCTCCCGAACAGCGGGATGCTGAACCCCGCATCCCGCACGAGGTTCCAGGTTCACAGGTTCCCAGTTCCCAGCTGGTTCCTGGTTCGATGACGAGAACCCGGAACCAAGGCCTGGAACCAGGAACCTGAGAACCGGGAACCTCGCCGAAAGTGTATGGCTTTATTGACGAGCGCGGAAGGTGGCGATTACGATCGCCGTTTTCGATGACAGCGCGACGGATCTCGCTCGATACCATTCGAGACGCAGCCCGGACGATTTACGATGCAGCCGTCCGCACGCCGCTCGTGCCGCTACGCGTCGACCCGGGCCAGCCCGAGATCTATCTGAAGCTCGAAACGCTGCAGCCTATCGGGTCGTTCAAGATTCGGGGGGCGTACAATGCGGTGCGGCACCTGTCGGCCGAACAGCTTGGCGAGGGTGTCTGGACCGTCAGCGCGGGAAATGCCGCGCAGGGCGTCGCGCTCGCGGCGCGCAAGAGCGGCGCACGATGCAGCGTCATGGTGATGGACACGGCGCCCGAGACGAAGCTCCGCGCGATCGAACGGCTCGGCGCCGAGATCGTGAAAGCCACGTACGACGAGTGCTGGCGCACGGTCGAACGGCACCAATCGGAGCGCATGCAAGGACACTTCGTGCATCCGTTCGACGACGACCAGTTCATCAGCGGCAACGGGACGATTGGACTGGAGATCGTCGAGGATCTGCCGGACGTCGACGCGGTCATCGCGCCGCTCGGCGGCGGCGGCCTGCTCGCCGGGATCGCGTGTGCAGTGCGTGGACTTCGTCCGTCGGTGCGCGTGTACGCCGCCGAACCGGAGACCGCGGCGCCGCTGGCGGCGTCGTTCCGAGCCGGCCGCGCGAGCTACTTCGACGGCTGGCGCGCGTCGTTCGTCGACGGTGCGGGCGGCCGATCGGTGCTCGAAACGATGTGGCCGCTGCTCCGCGAGCACGTCTCGGAGTCGCTGGTCGTCACGCTCGACGAAACCGCGCGTGCGATGCGGCTTGTGGCGGATCGCGTCCACGTCATCGCCGAAGGCGCCGCCGCGTGCGCGGTCGCAGCGGCACTGACCCCCTCGATGGCGGCGCAAGGCCACCGGAAAGTCGTCGCCGTCGTCTCTGGAGGCAACATCGATCTGGCGCGGTTCGCGCAGCTCGTTGGAGCGTGCGCTGAACCGTCGCGATAACGCCCTCAACCGTGGACTACACCGTGACGAACCCTGAACCCGCACCCATTCCCCATCGCCTGCGGCGGCTGCCCGAGCTTGCCACTGATCTCTGGTGGACGTGGAACCCGCAAGCGCGCGCCGTGTTCCGCAGGCTCGACTATCAATTGTGGCGACAGACGGCGCACAACCCGGTGCGCATGCTCCGGCTCGTCTCGCCGGAGATGCTCGCGCTGGCAGCCTCCGACGAGACGTTTCTCGAAATGTACGATGCGGCGATGGACGCGCTCGATGCCGCCCGCAGTGCGCGCGACACCTGGTGGCAGCACACGTTCCCGCAGTCCCAGGGACCAATCGCGTATTTCTCGGCGGAGTTCGCGTTGCATCAGTCACTGCCGATTTACGCGGGTGGTCTTGGCGTGCTGGCCGGCGATCACTGCAAGGAAGCCAGCGATCTCGGCATCCCGCTCATCGGCGTCGGCTTCATGTATCCGCAGGGCTACTTTCACCAGACCGTGTCGCCCGAGGGGTGGCAGCAGGAAGTCTACGAGCGACTGAACTGGACCGACGCACCGATCGACCAGGCGATCACGCCCGAGGGGAAGCCATGCATCATCGCCGTGCCGCTCGGCAATCGGACGGTGCTCGTGTCGGTCTGGCGTGTGCGGCTCGGTCGCGTGAAGCTGTATTTGCTCGACACGGACCTCGAAGAAAACGCTCCATGGGATCGCGAGCTGTCGGCACGATTGTATGGCGGCGATCGCGAGACACGCATCCAGCAGGAGATCATCCTCGGCATCGGTGGCGTCCGCGCGCTGAAGGCGATGGGATCGACGCCGACCGCATGGCACCTGAACGAAGGCCACGCCGCGTTCGTCGTCCTCCAGCGCATCCGGGACATGATCGATCATGGCGACTCCTTCGAGTCCGCGCTGGAAGAGGTGCGGCGGACGACGATCTTCACTACGCACACGCCGGTGCCGGCGGGCCACGACGCGTTTCCCTTCAATCTCGTCGAAACGCACCTGGCCGGTGCATGGGGAACGCTCGGGCCGTATCGCGATGCGTTCATGGCGCTGGGCCACTACGACAACGGCAGCGGTCCGCTCTTCAACATGACGGCCCTCGCGTTACGCACGGCGAGCCGGGTCAACGGCGTCAGTCAGGTCCACGGCCAGGTCACGCGCGAGATGTGGGCGCCAATCTGGCCGGGGCTTCAGGGCGAGCGGAGGCCCGTCCGCGCGATCACGAACGGCATTCACGTATCGACGTGGCTCTCGGCCGAGATGGGCGCGCTGTTCAACGACCAGCTCGACGCGGACTGGCGCGACCGGCAGGACGACCCCGCCGTCTGGCTTCGCGTGCTGCAGATCCCCGACGAGGAGCTCTGGCAGGCGCGGAGCCTGCTGCGGAACTACCTGTTCGCGTTCATCCGCGAGCGTGCCCGCGAGCGATGGAGGGAGGAACACGCCAGCGCCGCACGAGTGGTGGCTGCCGGGACGCTCCTCGACCCCAACGCGCTCACGATCGGATTTGCGCGGCGTTTCACCGGGTACAAGCGCCCCGAGCTCATCTTCCGCAACCAGGATCGGCTCCTCGGGATTCTCACGGCCGCCCGGCGCCCGGTTCAGATCGTGTTCGCCGGCAAGGCCCATCCCGCCGACGAAACCGGCAAACACCACCTTCAGCAGGTCTACCGACGCGCGATCGACCCGCGGTTCAGCGGCCGCATCGCGTTCGTCGACGATTACGATCTCCACGTCGCGCATTTCCTCGTTCAAGGGTGCGACGTGTGGCTGAACAACCCGCGCAAGCCGCTCGAAGCGTCGGGCACGAGCGGGATGAAAGCGTCCATTAACGGCATCCCGCATCTCAGCATCGGCGATGGCTGGTGGGCCGAAGGCTACACCGGCGATAACGGATGGCTCATCGAAGGCAGGCCGGCGAACAACGATCAGGAAAGCGTCGATGCCGCCGATGCGGAAGCGCTCTACGACATTCTCGAGCGCGAGGTCGTGCCGACGTTCTACGAGCGCGACTCGAACGGCATCCCGCGCCAGTGGCTGCGCATCGTCCGCAACGCGATTCTGTCGGTGACGCCGCGGTTCAGCGCTCGCCGCATGGTGAAGGAATACGCGACGACGATGTACGGGCCAGCGACCGAGAGGCAGATGGAATCGGGAGTGAGATAGCGGTTCACGACGCGCCGCCGTGCCTCGTGCCTGGTGCCGCGCACATCCTTCGTGCCGCCTCCCTGTGAATCAAAGAGGCGTGCTCCAGCACCAGGTACGCGGCACGAGGCACGCGGCACCAGGCACGGGTACGAGGTACAATCAACCCCATGTCCCGTAAAACGTTGGCGCAGACGCGCTGCGCACTCTGCGGCGCGAAAGAGGTGTCCGAGCCTCGCGGTGAAGAACGATACTGCAGGGACTGCTGGGACAAGAAAATCGCGGTCGAGGAAATCGTCGCGCGCGAGTTCGCGCTCAAACGATACATCCGCGCGCACAGCGCGGAGAAATATCTCATCTATCATTCGACCCTGAAGCGTCCGTGCGGCCAGCTCATCGTCGTCGACGACGGGTACGATCTGTTCCTGACGATGGTGTTGTATCCGAGCTTCGCGTGGGACGAGTCCGCATACCATCTCGAAGGGGACCCCGAAGGACGCACGTTCGCCGAAATCCTTGTCGACGTGGTCGCCGCCGAAGTCATCGAGCCTTGGGGCGGCGGCAAGTGGCACCTCGAGATCCTCCGATCGTCGAATCCGGAGCCGGAGGACTGGAACGGGGAGATGTAACAGGGTGCGAAGGGAAGGGTGCCAAGGGTGCTCCACCACCCGGAGCACCTGTTATAATCACCAACGTTCAGCTTCCCCAGGGGAGGTCGCCATGCAACGCGTCGCGTTCGTGTCTGTCCTCGCAATTGTCATAGCCGTCGTCTTTGCCGGATCCGTCTTTGCGCAAGCCAAGCCCGCGACCAGTGCCGCGCCGGCTCAGTCCAAACCTACAACGGGCACGGCGACCCCCGCGCCGGCCGCGCCGGCGAAGTACGTTGCGCCAGTGAAGGGCCTGGCGACCGTGGAGTTCGTACCGAAGACGAAGGTCGTTGGTAAGGAAATCGTCACCGAGATGAAGATCAAGAACACATCGTCCGGGGCGATCCATCTCTTGAGGGTCGACGAGATCTGGTACGACAAGAAGCGAGCGATGATCACGAATGGCACCGAACGGTACAAGAAGCCTTTTCTCCCGGGTGAAGTGATCACGCTGCAAGTCAAGTCACCGCTGCTCGGACAGCCCGACGCCGACGTATTCACCTTCGCGCACGCAAACGGCAAGGTCGAGGCGAAGAAGGTCAAGAAGATCGACTGACGACCCGCCATCCATGCGCGCTACAATCCCGTCGCATGGATGACCTCCGCTACCCTGTCGGCAAGTTCCGCCACGAACCCGACGCTACACCCGAGAAACGTCGAGCCTGGATCCGGCAGATCGCTGGCGCGCCAGCGGCGCTGCGTCAGGCGGTCATCGGCCTGAACGCTGAGCAACTCGAGACGCCGTATCGGCCCGACGGATGGACCGTCCGTCAAGTCGTCCATCACGTGCCCGAAAGCCACATGAATGCGTACATCAGGTGCAAGCTGGCATTGACGGAGGACAATCCGACGATCAAGACGTACGACGAGACTGCCTGGTCCAAGGTCGCCGACACCGCCCGCACGCCGATTGACGTGTCGCTCGCGCTGCTCGACGCGCTCCACACGCGCTGGGTGATCCTGCTGGAATCGCTCGACGAATCAGAGTTCGGGCGGCCGCTCGTCCACCCGGACCTGGGGCAGGTCACGATCGACTGGATGCTCCAGCACTACGCATGGCACGGGCGCCATCACGTTGCGCACATCACGGCGCTCAGACAGAGACGGGGGTGGCAATAAAGGTGCTAAGGGTGCTAACGGTGCAATCTGCCCTCACCGCGCCAACCGGTCAGCGTAGGCGCCGACGATTGGCGCTCTCCATCTCTCGCCTCGAAACGCGTGCCACAGGCAGACAGCCCACAGCGCGAGCCACGAGAGGGCCAGTAGTGCTGATACCCAGAGCATGATCCGGAACGCGATCGGTGAGAACACCAGCAGGAAGAACGCGAACGCGAGGCAGCCCACCGCAAGAACGCCGAGCGCGCCGAGCGCAATGAGCGCCTGCCACGCATGGAAGCGGACGAATTGGCTGGTGCGCTCGACGCTCAGGAGAAGCGCGGCCGAGAACGGACCCGCGAGGTACGCGAGCGCGCCTGCCGTCTGCGGTTCGAGGCCCGTGGAAGACGTCGAGGAATGCCACGGCAAACCCGGTCTCTGTCTAAGGCTGTCAGTTCTCAACGGACGCGGAACTCCAGCTGTCGCATCGCCGTGCCACCGCCTGAAAGCAGCGTCTCGGCTTCGACGCGAAGCACATATCGACCCGGCGCAAATTCCTTCAGAGGGATGGTGGCGGCATAGCCGTACCCTCCCTTCGCGCCCTTCAGCTCCTCGCTCTTCCGCTCGTCCTTCGCCGTGAACACAGCCTTCCCGTCGTCGGCGAGGACGGTTGTCCTGATTGCAACGCGGTGGGGCACCTTCGTCTGGTTGTCGTAGATCTCGGTGAAGAGCATGATGGTGTCGTTGCGAGGGAACTCGCGCAGCGCGACTGGTGGCGCCGGAAGGACCTCTTTGAATTCGGGATCCGGATTCGCAGTCGGCAGCCGGCTCGCGAACGCAGATGTCAGCAGGATGCCGCTCATGGCGAGGTCGCTCTTCGAAAAGTCGGGAACCTCGAGATCGTACAGAACGGATCCGATCGCTCCACCCCCGGTCTCCCGAACACCGACCCGCAGCTTGTAATTACCCGGCGGCACCTCGAGACGACGAGCAATCCTCATGCCGCTCTGCGCGACGATCTCCTGCGTCTGCGGACGCAATCTCAGGTTGACGATGTCGTGACCGCCATCCTTGACTCTGCCGTTCGGATCCACCGCAATGACCGCGACTTCCACATCGTCGACGAACAGCCCGTTGCTCTGAGCGAATTTCAAACCTGCGCCGTCGACCTCGAGTGTCAGGGCGACGGACGCGTTCGGCGCCGCACCTTTCAGGGGCGCGGCAAACATGGTCAAGCCAAGCCCACTGACGGGGACCGGACTATCCAGCGCCTCCCGCAGCGCGGGGGTTACCTTCTGGTTGCTGACGGCGGTGTTGGAGTTCTCCTTCGGTCGTCCTTTGGGAGACAGATAACCGCTGCGCGCGCGCACAGTCATGCCCGGGCGCTTTACCTTGACCTGGACCGGGCGGAAACGGCCGTCGCGCCGCTCATCGTTCGAGTAATAACCCAGCACGTAGTAGCTGCTGTTGTCCTGGATGATGCGGGCGAACGCGGACCGAAAATCGTTCCGGTTGACGGCGGCAAAGCCTCCCGTCTCTTCGGAGATCACTCGAAGACTGTCCTGCGCGAGCCGCAGCTCCTGCTGCAGCGTCTGCGTCCCCAGTGAGTTGTCCTCCGGCAGATTCTGGAGTTCCATCGTTTCGTCGAACATCGCGCCGAGTCCGCGCGGATCGACGCCGTAGAAGCTCACGTTCGCGCGGCTCGCCGCGGCAATCGCGTCCTTCGTCTCCTGCATGATGTCGGACGCGTAGCGGTTCTGGATTGGATTCGTGACGTCGTAATCGATGCCTTCGCTGATGAACACGACGGCCTTGCGGCGCCCGCGAATGCCACTCATGTAATCGGCAACGGACCGGAGCGTCGAGAGAGACGCCCGCGCGTTGTGGGCGCGCTCCGCCTCGCTGAGATCTCTGGGCGGCTCGCCGGATCCGGTCTCACGCTGGCGGTTGTAGTCATCGATCTTTTCGAGAGTCGCCGAGCGCAGCTTTCGGCCCGAGAAGCCATCGATCGCGTGCAGCAGCAGGCGCCTGCTGCTGGTGAACTCCTGCGAAGCTTCCTTGCCTCCGCCCGTCACGACGATCGCCGCGATGTCGTTCGCCCCGAGGTAGCGTTCGACGAATTGCTTCGCGGCCATCTTCACGCGTGCAGTCTGGGAGAAGCTGGTGTGCAGGTTGTCGAGCACCAGAACCACCACGCGCCCGTTGAATTCCGTGCGGTTGCTCTGCACGTCCGGCTCGATCGGCGAGCGCGCGAAGAGCGGCGGATCCGCGCGCTCGATCGGCAGGTCCACGAGCGAGCAGATTGAAATCGACTGTGGTTTGCCCTGTTCGAGGACCTGGAAATCGTCCTTGGTCAACCCGCGCACGAAATTCCCGGCGGCGTCGGTGACGACCGCGTCGATCTCGACGTAGTTGACTTCCACCTTGAACGTGACCGGTGGCTGCTGGTCAGCAGGGCGGGGTGAAGACGTCGCCGGCGGCTGCTGCGCAGCGTGGGTGAGACCGCCGAGCAGAACGAGTAGAACGGTTGCTGTTTTGTTTGACATACAGGGTTCGGAGGGTAGGTGCACATTATAAGGCGTCGGCAGCTCGGTGGTTCGGTAGTTCGGTGGTTCGATCGCTGGGTTCCAGGATTCGCGGCCGAAACCCCGACCCGCTTCCGTTTCGTTATGATGGTGACACGGATTGAAGACGAGACGAGATCGTCGGAGTCTCGGTCGAGAGCGCATGGTGCGAGAGCGAGCTACCGAGCAACCGAGCCTCCGAGCTACCGGACGCCTAGCACCAAGCCCGGGCTATACTTAGGAAATGCCGCTCCCGATCGCCGCCGTCCAGCGGGCGCTGCAGGAAGATCGCCTCGACGGCTGGCTGCTGTACGACTTCCACGGGTCGAATCCCATCGCATCGCGTTTGTCCGGTCTCGCGAACGCGGGAAAGTTGACGACGCGCCGCTGGTACTACCTCGTACCGGCAACGGGCGAACCTCGCGGACTCGTGCACGCGATCGAGCGGCACAATCTGGACGGGCTCCCGGGCGACAAACGGCCGTACGCGGGCCGTGAGGAGCTGTCGTCGGGGCTGCGCGATCTGCTCCGGGGGATGAAGCGCATCGCGATGGAATACTCCCCCGGCAACGCGATTCCGTACGTATCGCGCGTCGACGCCGGAACCGTCGAGGTCGTGAGGCAACTCGGCATCGACGTGACCTCTTCCGGTGACCTCGTTCAACGATTCGAGGCGGTCTGGACGGACGAGGCATTCGCGACCCATCAGGCCGCCGCCGACCGTTTATATCGAATCAAGGACCGCGCGTTCGAGCTCGTCCGTCACCGCATGCGCCAGGCTGGTCCCTTGAACGAATACGAGCTGCAACAGGCGATGCTCGAGTGGTTTGGCGACGAAGGTCTCGCGACCAGCGATCCGCCGAGCGTATCGGCACAAGAGAACGCGGGGAATCCGCATTACACCGCCACACGCGAGCTGAATCGCGCGATTCGTCCCAACGAGATTCTGCTGGTCGACCTCTGGGGTAAGCTTCCCCAGCTCGGCGCAGTCTTTGCTGACATCACCTGGGTCGGCTTCACGGGGTCGTCCGTGCCCGACAAATACGCGCGCGCATTCGAGGCAGCTCGCAACGGGCGGGATGCCGCCATCGATCTCGTTCAAACGTCGGTGAAGGAGGGCCGCGATCTTCGCGGCTTCGAGGTGGACCGCGTCTGCCGCAAGGTGATCGAACAGGCCGGCTTCGGCGCGCAGTTCATTCATCGGACCGGCCACAGCCTCGGAGAGGACGTTCACGGCAATGGCGTGCACATGGACGATTACGAGACGCACGACGATCGCCGGCTGATTCCGGGCACTGGCTTCACGATCGAGCCGGGCATCTACACTGATGAGTTCGGCGTCCGAACCGAAATCAACATGTTCGTCGGAGAACGGGAAGCCCGGGTCACCGGGCCTTGCCAGACGGAGATAGTCAAACTGTAGTTTCCGGCTTCAGCCGGCTACCGATCGCCGCACAGGATCGTCTCAGGAGATGCATGATGTCCACGCGAAAGACCACGCTCTTTTACGCCATTCTCATCGCCATCGCGTCGGCCGCCGTCGGAATGGTGATTGCCTCGCAGTGGGGCCTGCCGCAGGCGTCGTCGGCGCAAACGATCAACGTGCCGGCGTCGAACAGCGCGCCGCTGAGCGGTCCGATCGACGCGACGACGTTCCGGAACATCGCCAAGGCGCAAAGTCCGATGGTCGTCAGCATCCAGACCGCGGCGCATCTGCGCAACCGTGAGATGACGGAGTTCTTTGGCGGCGACGACCTGCTGCGGCGGTTTTTCGGCGGTCAGCCTCCGCAGGGACGCGGCCGGCGCGGCCAGCCGACTCCGCGCTCGCCGGGCGACGATGACGGACCGATGATGCAGGGTGCCGGAACCGGCTTCGTCATCGACAAGGCGGGCCTCATCCTGACGAACAACCACGTCGTCGAGGACGCCGAAGACATCCGCGTCGGGCTCTTCGGCGGCGGCTTCAACGAGAACTTCGCCGCGAAAGTCGTTGGACGCGATGCGCTGACCGACAGCGCGCTCATTCAGTTGACCGAGACGCCGTCGGCACCGCTGGTCGAAGCGAAGTTCGGAGATTCCGAGCAGATGCAACCGGGCGACTGGGTCATGGCGATTGGAAATCCCTTCCAGCTGAGCCACACGGTCACGGTCGGTGTCATCTCCGCTCTGGGGCGTCCGTTTGGTGGAACGGCGACGCGGCCGCAGAAGATGCTGCAGACCGACGCCGCGATTAATCCGGGGAATTCCGGCGGACCGCTGCTCAACATCCGCGGCGAAGTCGTCGGCATGAACACCGCGATCTACACCGACGCCGCGCGCTCCGCCAACATCGGCATCGGATTCGCGACGCCAATCAACGCAATCCGCGACATCCTTCCGCAACTTCGAACGGGGAAGGTCACACGCGGCGTCGTTGGCGTGACCGTATCGAACGAGCCGATCTCGAAGCAGACCGCGGCGGCCTTTGGCCTGCCAAACACGAACGGTGCCGTCCTCAGGACTGTCCTCGAAGGCCAACCCGCCGACAAAGCCGGCCTCAAGCGGGGTGACGTCATCACCGAGTTCAACGGGCGGCCGGTCAAGGATAGCGACGCGCTCGTCGCGATGGTCGTGTCGACGAAGCCGGGGTCGACGGTTCCGGTGACGGTCTATCGCGACAAGAAGCCGATGACGTTCAACATCACCGTCGCCGAGCTCGATCTCGACGCCGAACAGGGCCGAATGACGCGCTCGCCACAGGGAAATGAACCGGCAACGACGGGCTTCGGCATGGAGCTCGAGGCAATCACGCCAGATGTCGCGCGGGAGCTCGAGCTTCCACGCGGCCGAGGAGGCGCGCGGGTTACTCGCATCGAACGCAACAGCGCTGCGGCGCTCGCCGGCATCCAGCCCGATGATGTCATCCTCGAAGTAAATCGTCAGTCGGTGACGAGCGTCACCCAGATTACGCGCGAGCTGCAGAAGGCGCAGCCGGGCGACATCGTGTTCCTCGTCGTGTGGCGCGAGAACCAGGAGATGTTCGTCACGATGACGAAAAGGTAGATCTGGGCCGGTAGCTCGGTAGCTGGCGCGTCGATACGAGCTGCTGATTCGTTCATCAAATCGCTGGCGGGTCAAACCGCCAGCGATTTTCTGTTTGCGGCAGGAGATCTTGTGACCTCACCTCTTCACGAAGAAATCCTCGCCCGCATCCGCCAGCACGGCCCGATTACGGTCGCGGAATTCATGGAACTCGCGCTCTATCACCGGCAACACGGTTACTACACGTCGTGTTCCGGACGTTCGGGGAAGAACGGCGATTACTTCACGAGCGTCGACGTCGGTCCTCTTTTCGGCGAGCTGATTGCCGTGCAGCTTGCCGAAATGTGGGATGTGCTCGCTCGGTCGGGCGACAGGCGATTCGATCTCGTCGAGGTCGGCGCTGGAGACGGCCGGCTCACCCGGGACATCCTCGATACGATCGCGCGAGAGCATCCAGCGCTTTACGAGAACGTTCGAGTTACCCTCGTCGAACGAAGTCCACTCGCGCGCGATGCGCAACTTACGACGCTTGGAACGCATGCGGATCGAATCGTCGCGACGTTAGCGGAGCTTCCCGACCCCCGAAACAGGGAACCGCGAACGGCTTCTCTCAGTGCGCACGAGGCGCTCTCCGAACCGCGAACCAACGAGCTACCGGGCCAGCGAACTACCGCGCTACCAGTCTCCGGCTCCCGGCCCTCCGGCCCCCGGCCCCCTGGCCCCGGGACCCCGGGCGCAGGATTCACAGGCGTGATTCTCGCCAACGAATTGCTCGACGCGCTGCCCGTTCATGTCGTGACGATGACGAACGAAGGCCCGCGTGAGATCTACGTCGACCAGCGGAACCGCGTCCTAATCGAAGTCGAAGGGCCGGTCGGCGATGCCCGGCTGTGCGAGCGTCTCGCGCGGATCGGCGGAGGCCTACAGCCCGGTTGGCGGCGGGAGATATCGCTCGAGGCAGATCGCTGGATCGCTCGCGCGGGCGCGGCACTCGACCGCGGTTTCGTCCTCCTCTTCGACTACGCGCACGAGTGGTGTCAGTTCGATACAGGCGTGTATGCGAACGGAACGCTGACCGCCTATGGCGATCACACTGCCGGTTCAGTGCATTGGCTCTCCTCTCCCGGCGCCTTCGACTTGACGTCCCATGTCGATCTGACGTCGATTCGGCGTGCTGCCGAGAGCGTCGGACTACACTCGCTTGGCTGTGTGGATCAGACGTACTTTCTCCTGGCGCTCGGGCTTGTGGCTCGTCTGACAGGATCAGATGCGGGTTCACTACGGCGGCGTCTCGCGGCAAAGACACTCATGTTTCCCGGAGGCCTCGGCAGTACGATGAAGGCGATTGTCTTCGCGAAGGATGCGGGACGTCCGTCACTTCGCGGTTTCGGTCACGGCCGCATGACGTGATTCCCTCGCGCCTGCTCGTGTTGCCAGCACACTCGCGCGACGTCCGTTGCCGCACTCAGCCGCTCGAGTTTTTCATTTTTCGCGTCTGGACGGCACGACTCATGAACGTGCTGACCGTCGCGTGCAGGCTCATGGGACAAGGCGGAAGTTAGCGGGGGAGCCGCCGCGCGGCTGATGCCGTCGTGGAGCGGCGGATCCGATATCGTTATAATCCGCACAACACGAACGCATCACGGCTGTGTCGCACTTACACCTTGTTCGATATACCGGGAGCATTCATGGACACAACTATCCTGGAACGGGAGATCAAGCTCCGGTTTGCGTCCGCGGAGGAAGCGCGATCTGCGGTGTTGGCGACAAGCGCGACGCCGCTCCTCGGACGACGGCTCCAGGAAGACTCACTGCTCGATACCGACGACGAGCAGTTGCGACGACGCCGATGCGTGCTGCGTGTGCGTGTCGAATGCGGCAAGAGCCGCGTCACCTTCAAGGGGCCGGTCCAACCCGGCACGACGAAACTGCGCGAAGAGCTCGAGACCGTCGTCGGTGACGGCGCGCTCCTGCTTCGCATCTTCGAGGAGCTGGGACTCCACATCTGGTTTCGTTACGAGAAGTACCGGGAGGAGTTCGCGCACGAGGACGTCATCGTGGCGATTGACGAGACCCCCGTCGGCGCGTTCGTCGAGATCGAAGGCGGCGAACAAGGGATCGCGGCGATGGCAGAAGCGCTCGGAAAGTGTCCTGCCGACTACATCCTGGACTCCTACCGCGGGCTGTTCCTGCGATATCGTGACGAGTACGGGCTCACCGGCGCCGACATGATGTTCGAACAATCGGATGGAGGCGGGTAAAGCGCTCCTCCTGACGGCGGGCCTCGGCACGAGACTCCGTCCGCTCACCTACACGCGCGCAAAGGCGGCCGTGCCCGTCAACGGCGACCCTCTTGCGCGCCGAATCATCCGATGGCTGGCGGGGCACGGCATCCGTGACTTCGTCTTGAACCTTCACCATCGTCCGGCAACGATTGCGTCGGTCGTCGGCGATGGATCCGACCTCGGCGTGCGCGTCCGCTATTCGTGGGAGCAGCCGGTGCTGGGATCGGCGGGCGGTCCGCGGCACGCCTTGCCGCTGCTGTGCGAGCGCGGCGAAGCGCCGTTCTTGATCGTCAACGGCGATACGCTGACGGACGTCGACATCCACGACATGCTGCGGGCTCACGTTTCATCTGGTGCGCTGGTCACGATGGCGCTCGTTCCGAATCCGCAGCCGGACAAATACGGAGGCGTGCGAGTGTCAGCTGACGGTCGCGTGAGCGGGTTCACGCGGCGCGGCGAGGATCGGAGGTCGTTTCATTTCATTGGCGTCCAGGTCGCCGAGCCGCGTGCGTTTGCTGCGCTGGAGGACGGGGTGCCGGCCGAATCCGTCGGTGCCTTGTATCCTCGTCTGATCGCGCAGAATTCGACGAACGTCGCCGCCTTTGTCTGTGGTGCGTCGTTCCAGGACATCGGCACTCCACGCGACTACCTCGAGACGTCGATGGCGCTCGCGGAAGTGGAAGGCCATCGCCTGACGAGCGGCGCGCGCGCGTCCATCGCGAACTCCGCGATGATCACGCGGACGGCTCTATGGGACGATGTCGCGATCGGCGCCGACGTGGTGCTGACGGATTGTGTAGTCGGGGACGGCGTGCGGATCCCGGACGGCGCCCGCTACGAGCGCTGCGCGATCGTCCGCGCGAACGGCCGATCGCCGGCAGCCGGTGAACGCATCGAAGGGGACCTGCTTCTCCACTCGTGGTAGTCACATTAAAGAAACGGGCCACGGCCATTTCACAAAGACACGATGACGGCAATTGAAACTGTTTGAATAGAATCCTGCAGATCCCTCTCGTGATCTTCGTACCTCCGTGCTGTTTGTGACAATCGCCGGAGGCGCTCGGCAGTGAAGACCGTCCAATGTTCTACAAAGTCGAACTATGACAACCATTGAAAAACGGGACCGCAGGCGGACCGATGGTCGGGATCGCATCGACGGGTATTTGCAACGCAGCGGGATGGCCGCTCAGTCGCCTCGTGTGGTCCCGTTGACTGGGGACGCATCCGACCGTCGGTATTTCCGAATCCTCATGCCAGACGAACCGCCCATCGTGCTGTCGCTGTACGCCGCGCCGTTCGAGTTCGAGAAACTCACGTTCGTCAACGTCGCACGGTTGTTCAGCGAGATGCCGGTGCCGATCCCCAAGGTCCTCGGTCACGCGGAGGATCTCGGCGTGCTCGCGCTGGAAGATCTCGGCGATGTCACGCTACAGGCGCACCTCGGTGCGGCGCCGCTCGCGGAGCATGCCGCGCTCTATCGTCAGGCGGTCGCGCTGATCGCGACGCTGCAGCGGCGTGGTGGCGAGCTCGAGTCCACTGCGTACGTGCCCTACTCGATTGCGTTCGACGTGGAAAAGCTGACGTGGGAGCTCGACTTCTTTATCAAGCACTTCATCGAAGCGTACCGCGGCGTCGTGATCCCGCCGCCGGCGCGCGACGCACTCCAGGCTGAGTTCGCGACGATGATCGAAGCGCTCGCATCAGAACCGCGCGTGCTGTGTCACCGCGATTACCACAGCCGCAATCTGATGCTGCACGACGGCCAGCTATACCTGATCGATTTTCAGGATGCCCGCATGGGACCGGATACGTACGACCTCGTCTCGCTGCTGCGTGATTCGTACGTGGACCTGCCCGAGCGGACCGTCGACGATCTGATCGCGTACTTTCTCGCGCTCAAGGGGTTGACCGGCACCCAGCGGGAGTTCCGGGCGCGATTCGACCTGATGGCGCTGCAGCGTAACCTCAAAGCGCTCGGCACGTTCGGCTATCAGACCACCGGCCGGCGCAATCCGGTCTACATTCAGTACATCCCGCGAACGCTCCGCTACGTCCGCGACAATCTCGGAAACCTGACACAGTTCGGTCGCCTCCGCGAGATCCTGGCCGCGCATGTCGAGGAGTTCAGATAGGAACGCGCAGCGGCAGCAGTGGATCGACGGGCAATTCCCACGCATCTATGTGTCCTGGCCCTCCGCGTGCCTCTGCGTTGGAAGTCTGCTGACGTTCGAAGTGCCCCAGGACGCTCGGATTGGCTGAGGGCCGCGTGGTACAATGAGCGGTTGCGATTTGCCGCAACTCGCTCATATCCATGCAGTTCGGGATTTCTACGCACCTCTATCACGACCAGCGACTCGAGCAGGGGCACCTCGCCGAAGTGGCGTCGTCCGGCTTCGAGGCGATCGAGCTCTTCGCGACGCGGAGTCACTTCGACTACCGCGACGAATCGGCAATCGAGCGGCTCGCCGAATGGCTGGCAGCGACGGGGCTTCGGCTCCACAGCGTTCACGCGCCAATCACGGACGTCTTCGGCAAGGCCGGATGGGCGGCCACGTTCTCGAATGCGGTTGTCGACGGGCCTCGTCGCACGGCGGCGGTGCAGGAGACGGCTGCGGCCCTGAACCTGGCTCGACGGATTCCATATCGCGTGCTCGTCCTCCACCTCGGGACGCCGGCGACCAAGAACAATCCGGGCGACAACAACAAAGCGGCGGCCGTTCGCAGCCTCGGTGAGATCTGCCGGGTTGCCGAGCCGCTCGGCGTGCGGATCGCCCTCGAGGTGATTCCGAATCGGCTCTCTGACGCCTCGTCTCTCGTTTCGCTGATCGAAGGCGAGATCGACTGCAGCCAGGCCGGAATCTGCCTCGATTTCGGTCACGCGCACCTGATGGGAGATGTGCCGGACGCAGTGGAGACCGCCGCCGAGCATCTGATCACGACGCACGTGCACGACAATCATGGCCGCGACGACGAGCACCTGGCGCCGTATCACGGCAGCATCGACTGGGATTCCGCGCTCATCACGATGCAGAAGATTGGCTACGCCGGGACGTACATGATGGAGCTCGCGAACACGGACACGCCGGGCGAGGTCCTTCAGGCCGCCAAGCGCGCGCGCGAGCGATTCGAACACACCCTGGCACATTCATGAACGCGTACATCGAAGACATCGCCCGCTACGAAGGTCAGGCGGTCACGCTGCGAGGCTGGCTCCACAACCGACGATCGAGCGGCAAGATTCACTTCCTCACGGTCCGCGACGGGACGGGCTTCATCCAGTGCGTCATGTCGAAGAAGGCCGTCGGCGACGACGTGTTCCAGACGGCCGATCACCTGTCGCAGGAAAGCGCCGTCGTCGTGCATGGGAGCGTCCGTGCGGACGCGCGTGCGCCGGGCGGCTACGAGATCGACGTGAGCGGATTCGAGCTCGTGGCGGAATCGCATAACTACCCGATCACGCCCAAGGAACATGGCGTGGACTATCTGCTCGACCGCCGGCATCTGTGGATTCGATCGGCGCGCCAGCAGGCGATCCTGCGCGTCCGCCACGAGGTCATCAATGCCGTGCGCGACTTCTTCAACTCGCGCGGGTTCATCCTCGCCGACACGCCAATCTTCACTCCGGCGGCATGCGAAGGGACGACGACGCTCTTTCCGGTGCAGTATTTCGAGGACACGACCGCGTATCTGACGCAGAGCGGTCAGCTGTACAACGAGGCGAACGCGATGGCGCTCGGCCGCGTGTACTGCTTCGGACCGACGTTCCGCGCAGAGAAGTCGAAGACCCGGCGCCACCTGACGGAGTTCTGGATGGTGGAGCCGGAAATGGTATATGCGACGCTCAACGATGTCATGGAGCTGGCCGAAGGCCTTGTCGTCTCGGTCGTGGGCCGCGTCCTCGAGCGCCGCGCGACGGAGCTGAAGACGCTCGAACGCGACACGAGCAAGCTGGAGCTCGTCAAGCCGCCGTTTCCACGAATCTCGTACGATGAGGCGACGAAGCTTCTGAAGGAGAAGGGCCTGCCGTTCGAGTGGGGCAGCGACTTCGGCGCGCCCGACGAGACGGCGCTCTCGGAAGAGTTCGATCGGCCGATTTGCGTGTACGGGTACCCATCGGCCATCAAGGCGTTCTACATGAAACCGGATCAGCGGCGCCCGGAGGTGTCGCTGTCGGTCGACGTCCTCGCTCCAGAAGGGTACGGCGAGATCATCGGCGGCGGCGAGCGACTCGACGACTACGAGCTGCTGCTGCAGCGGATCCACGAGCACAACCTGCCGCAGGAGGCGTTCGAGTGGTACCTCGACCTCCGCCGTTACGGCAGCGTGCCGCACGGTGGGTTTGGCATGGGCATGGAGCGCGTGATCAGCTGGCTCTGCGGGCTCGACCACTTGCGGGAAGCGATTCCGTACCCCCGGATGCTGTACCGCATTTACCCGTAGCGTCGGGGGAACATAACAGGAGTCCAGGAGATCAGGAGAAAAACCATTGGTAGTGTCTCCTGGACTCCTGACCTCCTGTAAGACGGTTGGAGATTAGAGCGACTGTAGCTTCTATGAAGATCGGTTTCGTCTCCCTCGGTTGCCCAAAGAACCTCGTCGATGGCGAGGTGATGCTGGGCATGGCTCGCGAAGCGGGGCACGAGCTCACGCGCGATGCGAGTGCGGCCGACGTGCTCATCGTGAATACGTGCGCGTTCATCGACAAAGCCAAACAGGAATCCATCGACGCGATTCTCGAGATGGCGGTCCACAAACGCGAGGGCAGCTGCTCCCGTTTGGTCGTCACGGGCTGCCTCGCCGAGCGCTATCGCGACGAGTTGAGAAAAGAGATTCCTGAAATCGACGTCGTGCTTGGAACGGGCGAGATACCGCAAGTGATCGATGCTATCCATGGCAGTGACCGCGGCGCCGGTGGCTCGGTCGCTCGAGGGCTCGGTCGCTCGGAAGCTTCGGGTTCGGTGCACTTGGCGTCTGGAACCTCCGCGCTCAGACCGTTGCATTTCTTCAAAACCCGTTCGGATCTGTCTGGAACGGCAACATCCGCACCACGAAGGGCCGAGCCGCCGAACCACCGAGCCACCGGCTTTCGGCCGCCTGTCCGCGCTCCCGGCTCCCCGGTCCCAGGTCCCCGGTCGCCGGACTACATCTACGACGCCGACACTCCACGACTTCTCACGACCCCGCGTCACTTCGCGTACGTCAAGGTCGCCGAAGGATGCAATTACACCTGCGCGTTCTGCATCATTCCCACCTTGCGAGGGCGCTATCGCAGCCGGTCGATCGAGTCGATCGTGCGTGAAGCGCGCGCCCTCGTGGAACGCGGCGTCCGCGAGTTGCTGCTGATCTCGCAGGACACGACGTTCTACGGAATCGATCGTGGTGAGCGAGGCCAACTCGCGCGACTCTTGCGCGAGCTCAATACGATCGCCGGCCTCACCTGGATTCGCCTCCTGTATCTCTACCCGACGACGATCACCGACGACGTGCTCGACGCGATGGCGGAGTGCGAGAAAGTGTGTCGCTACATCGATCTGCCGCTGCAGCACGCATCATCGTCGGTGCTCGAACGGATGCGTCGGCCGGGTAATCGCCGGATGTACGACCGGCTGCTGGCCCGCGCTCGCGAGCGCGTTTTCGGCGTCACGCTCCGGACGACGATGATTGTCGGGTTCCCGGGTGAAACCGAGGACGACTTCGCGGAGCTCGAGCAGTTCGTCGAGGACACGCAGTTCGATCACCTTGGCGTGTTCACCTACTCGCACGAAGAGGGAACGCGCGCCTTTGCGCTCGAGGACGATGTGCCTGCGACCGTGAAGCGTCGGCGACGAAACGTGTTGATGGCGAATCAGAAGAAGATCGTCGCGCGAACGCATGCGGGGCTGCTGGGAAGAGAGGCGCCAGTCCTGATTGACGGTCCATCGCCGGAACATCCCCTCGTCCTGCAGGGTCGACTCGAGGGTCAGGCGCCCGACATCGACTCGGTCGTGTACTTCACGGATTGCGACCCGGCGGCCTATCAGCCGGGCGAGCTCGTGAATACTCGGATCCTCCAGGCCCGAGGGTACGACCTGATCGGGACGCCTTGCAGCGGAGAGCCGCGGCGTCTTGAAGACGCCGCGCTGCGGTCTGCGTGCAGACGATGGTTAGGACCCGTGGCGCGGGGTCTTTAGACCTGTGGCACGGGGTCTTTAGAGCCCGCGAGCCGCCTCTCGTCCGTCCTCTATGTTATATTTAGGGACGGCAGCTTCGAGTAAGGTTACCCGAGTGGGCCTGTGCCCACTTTTTGTTTTTCAGGGGTCGTTTTTACGCCGCGAACTGAGCAGCTGTCGGGTGTGAGATCTGCGGCCGAGCGCGTCGCCCGGGGGTACGGGCTCGAGATTTTCGACGTGCAGCTGCGCCGCGAGTCGATCGGGACCGTGCTCCGCGTGATCATCGACCGCCCGGACCGCGGCGGACCCGAAGCGCCCGAGGACGCGGTCGGGATCGAGGATTGTCAGCGCGTCAGCCAGGATCTGAGCGCGCTGCTCGACGTGGAGGAAGACGAGCTCGCGGAGGCAGCGCCGGGGCAGCATTACACGCTCGAGGTGTCGTCTCCAGGCCTCGATCGGCCGCTGCGGCACGAAGCCGATTATCGCCGGTTCACGGGACGGCTGGCGAAGGTGGTCACGACCGAGCCGCTGAATGGTCAGTCGGCGTTCTCGGGCCGCATCACCACCGTTGAGAACGGCGTGGTCGTGCTCGAGGAAGGGCGCAAGACGCACCGGATACCGGTCACGCTCATCAAGCGCGGCAATCTGGCTGTTGAATTCTGAGGCACCGAAGTCGGTGGCCGTTCGGAAGGTCCAGCCGGTGCTCGGTCGTTCGGTGCTCGGTAGCTCGCTCAGGCTGGAGTCGGCCGCGGGATTCAGGAATTCGAGGGATTTGAGGATCAGGGAAACAAGATTAGGGATTAGGGAATTCAGAAGTGGCAATCACCAATCCGTTGTTGCAGCAGATCGACGCCATCGCGAAGGAGAAGGGCGTCGAGCCGGAGATCATCATCGGCGCCGTGCAGGACGCGCTCGAGGCGGCTGCCCGGAAGAAATACAAGGGCGAGGAGCTGAAGGCAAGATTCAACTCCGAGACCGGAGACTTCGATCTGTTCACGGTGAAGAAAATCGTCGAGGACGTCACCGATCCGGCGACTCAGTTCTCGCTGGACGAAGCGCGGCAGATGTACGGCGACGAAGCGGAAGTGGACATGGAGATCGAGTTCCCGCGCGACAAAGGGGACCTCGGGCGCATCGCCGCGCAGACGGCAAAGCAGGTGATCTTCCAGAAGGTCCGCGAAGCCGAACGCGAGAACGTCTACGCCGAGTACAGCCAGCGCATCGGCGAAGTCGTGAGCGGAATGGTGAAGCGCTTCGAGAACGGCGACATCATCGTCGAGCTGGGCCGCGTGGAAGCGCAGCTCCCGCGGAAGGAGCAGTCGCGCGCCGAGAACTACACCGTCGGCGATCGCGTGCGCGCGGTCATCCGCGGCGTGAATCGCAGCGCAAAAGGACCGCAGATCGTCCTGTCACGTACGGATCCGGCGCTGCTCATCAAGCTGTTCGAGCAGGAAGTTCCGGAGATCTACGACGCGACCGTCATGATTCGCGGTGCCGTTCGCGAAGCCGGGGATCGCGCAAAAGTTGCCGTGTATTCCCGCGAGCGTGACGTCGATCCCGTGGGCGCATGCGTTGGCATGAAGGGCACCCGCGTCCAGTCGATCATTCGCGAGCTTCGCGGTGAGAAGATTGACATCGTCGAATGGTCCGAAGATCCGATCGTATTCGTGACGAACGCTATCAGCCCCGCGAAGGTCCAGCGCGTTTCAGTCGTTGACGATGCCGAGAAGGTGATGGAGGTAATCGTCGAGGACAGGCAGCTGTCGCTCGCGATCGGCAAGAAGGGACAGAACGTCCGGCTTGCCGCCAAGCTGACGGGTTGGAAGATCGACATCAAGAGCGAGGAAGAAAAGCGGCGGGAAGTCGAGGCATTGCTCGGCGAGCTCGAGCAGCCGCAGGAACAGGCGGCAACAGAAGACGCCGAGGGCACGGCGGAGATCGCCGCTGCGGAGGAGCCAGCCGAGGCATCGTCTGAGGCACCCGAGGCGATTGAGGAAGCTGCAGGCGAGCCGGGTCCACAAGCTGCTGCACGGGACGCAACGCCAGAACAGGCCGCAGCCCCAGAAGAGGCCGTCGCGGCAATGGAGACGGAAGCGGCAGAAACCAAAGAAGGTTCGTAGAAACTGAATGGCAACAGTCCGGATTTACAAGGTCGCGGAGCTGCTCAACACGTCGAGCCAGGAAGTGATCGCGCTCTTGAAGCGCGACCACGGGATCGAAGTGAAGAGCGCATCGAGCACCATCGAAGAAGTCGTGGCGCGGCAGTTCGTCGAGCGGCTCGCGCGGCAGCGCAATATCAGTGTGCCGTCGCACGCGTCCTTCGCCGATGTGCCTGCCGCCGTAAAGGGGCGGAAGCCCCTCGGAAAGCCCGTCGAGCCGGCGAAACCGGCCGCCCCGACGTTGCCGCCGCCGCGGCTCGTCAAGTCAGCCAAGCCGGCGGCTCCGCCGCCCACCGCGGAACCACTCGCGGCGCCCCCTGCGGCGCCGGAGGCGGTCCTGATTCCGCCGCCCGTTCCAGAGCCGCCGCCGGTGGCTCACATCCCGCACGAACCGGAGCCTGTCGCCGAAGAGCCCGCGCCGCCAGTGGCGGAGCCTTTGATCGCCGAGCCGGCTCCTCCCGCAATTGCGAAGGAAGATCCGGCTACGGCGGCGCACGCCGAAGCAGCGCCGGCGATCGAGGACGCGGCAGAACCGACTCCTGCTCCACCGGAACCAAAGGAGCCGCCTGCGCCAGCCATTCCGCGCCCGGTCGTGCCGACACCGACAGGCCGGATCGTGCCGCCGACGATCAGATTGCGAGTCGAGGATCCGAGAACCGGACAGGCGCCGCCAGCGCCGCCCCGGCGGCCCGTTCTCGTTCGGCCGACGCCGCCGAGGCCCGCTGCGCCACAGGCGCCGACGGGCAATCTCAGTCGCCCGGCGGCAGCGCGTCCCAGCGCCCCGGCGCAGCCCGGAGTAGCCGCGCGCGCGCCGCAGCGTCCGGCGGGACTCCCGCCACGGCCGGCGCCCGTCGGCGGACCACGTCCGCTGCCGTCGCAGCCGATCCGTCCACCCGCTGCGCCGCCACGTCCCGGAACGCCCGGGTATCGGCCTCCGTTCCAGCACCGGCCCGCACCCGTGCGTCCCGGTACCGCGGCACGGCGTGAAGCGCCGCGAATGCCCGTCACGGTCGCCGCTCCGGCGGCGCCGCCACCGGTCACTCGCACGATCACGCTTGCAGAAGGTATGACGGTCGCCGATCTTGCGACGAAGCTGGACGTCAAGGCCAAAGACGTTCTGAAGAAGCTGATCGAACGTCGGTTGATGATGACGATCAACAGCACGATCGACGACGATACGGCGCAGATGATCGCGCGGGAATTCGGCGCGGACGTGAAGATGCAGACGTTCGAAGAGGAGATGCTGCAGGTCGAGGCCGAAGAGGTGAATCCCTCCGACCTCGTCCCGCGCGCGCCGGTCGTGACCGTCATGGGTCACGTCGACCACGGGAAGACCACGCTGCTCGACGCAATCCGTTCGGCGCGGGTTGCCGAACGCGAAGCGGGCGGAATCACGCAGCACATCGGCGCGTATTCGGTCAAAGTCAACGATCGCAACGTCGTCTTTCTCGACACCCCCGGCCACGAAGCGTTCACGATGATGCGCGCTCGCGGCGCCCGCGTGACCGACGTCGTCATCCTCGTCGTGGCGGCAGACGACGGTGTCATGCCGCAGACCGAGGAGGCAATCGACCACGCGAAAGCGGCGGGCGTGCCGATCCTGGTCGCGATCAACAAGATCGACAAGCCGGAAGCGAATCCCGATCGCGTGAAGAAAGAGCTGTCCGATCTCGGCCTCGTCCCCGAACAGTGGGGCGGCCAGACGGTCATGGTCGAAGTGTCTGCGAAGAAGAAGCAGAACCTCGACTTGCTGCTCGAGATGATTCTGCTCGTCACCGAGCTCAGCGAGCTGAAAGCCAATCCGAAGCGCAACGCATCGGGCACGGTGCTCGAGGCCAAGCTCGATAAGGGACGCGGTCCGGTCGCGACAATCCTCGTTCAGGACGGGACGCTGCACGTCGGCGACACGTTCATTGCCGGAACAATCGTCGGCAAGGTGCGCGCGCTCATCGACGATCGCAGCCGTCAACTGAAAGCTGCGCCGCCCGCGACGCCGGTGGAAGTGCTCGGCCTTGGCGGCATGCCACAACCGGGCGACGCGTTCCAGGCGCTGACCGACACGGCCAAGGCGCGGCAGATCGCGCTGTTTCGGCAGACCCAGGCAAAAGAAAAGGCGCTCGGCGGCAAGACCGCCAGGCTCACGCTCGAGTCGCTGCAGCAGCAGATCGCGGAAGGCAGCATGAAGGAGCTGCCGGTGATCATCAAGGCGGACGTGCAAGGCTCCGCGGAAGTGCTCGCCGACACGCTGACGAAGCTCAGCGACGAGAAGGTCAAGATCCGGATCATCCACAGCGGTGTCGGCGCGATCAACGAGTCGGACGTTCTGTTGGCGTCCGCATCGAACGCGATCATCATCGGGTTCAACGTGCGGCCCGATCGCAACGCATCCGACGTCGCGGAGCGCGAGAAGGTCGATATCCGCCTGCACTCGGTCATCTACAACGTCGTCGACGAGATGAAGAAGGCGATGGCGGGGCTGCTCGAGCCGACGTTCAAGGAAGTGCGCATCGGGACGGCCGAGGTCCGGGACACTTTCAAGGTTCCGAAGTTTGGGACGATTGCGGGCTGCATGGTTCTCGACGGCCGGATTACCCGCGCAGGCGATACGCAGGCTCGGCTGCTGCGCGACAACGTCGTGGTGTACGAGGGGAAGATAGGCTCGCTCCGCCGATTCAAGGACGACGTCTCCGAGGTCAAGGCCGGATTCGAGTGCGGCATCGGCTTCGAGCGGTTCAATGACATCAAGATCGGCGACGTTATCGAAGCGTTTGTAGTCGAGCGGGTTGCAGCTCCAGTGTGATAGATGTCAAGGGATAAGGGAAAGGGACAAGGGAAAACGTTCTCTCCTTCCCGGCTCCTTTCCCTTTTTTCTTTTCCCTTATGTCCTCCACACGCCCCAGTCGCGTCGGCGACCAGATTCGCGAGGAAATCTCCGAGATGCTGATGAGAGATCTTCACGATCCTGGGATCGGGTTCGTAACGGTCACGTACGTGAAGGTCACCGCGGATCTGCAGCAAGCCCGCGTGTACTACACGTCGCTCGGAGGCGAGAAGGCACGCCGCGAGTCGGCGCGAGCTCTGGAGCGTGCGAAGCCGTTTCTGCGACGTCGGCTGGGGCAGCGCCTCCGGCTGCGCCGCACCCCCGAGCTCCAGTTCTTCTTCGACGAGAGTATCGAACGTCAGGATCGCATCGAACGAATCTTGCAGGAAATCAAGCTCGAGCGAGCCGAGCACCCGGTGAGTGAGGGCGAGCGGGAAGCGAGTCAACTCAATGACGGTTCAGGAGACGACGAGCACGAAAAGTAACCAGGCGGACGGCGGTGGGCATCCCGAGGTGTTGGGCCGGATCCGCGACGAAATTCTCGCCAGAAAACGCTTCCTCCTCACTTCGCACAGCAGGCCCGACGGCGACTCCATCGGGTCGCAGCTCGCGATGGCCTACGCCCTCGTCACGTTGAACAAAGAGGTCCGGATCGTCAATTCCGACGCTGCTCCCGAGCACTACTTCGAATTCCCGGGAGTGGACCGGATCGAGATCGCCCCGAAGTTCGAGGGAACCGCGGACGCCACGATCGTGCTGGAGTGCAGCGACCTCACGCGGACGGGCGTATCCGGGATCGACGGGTTCATCATCAACATCGATCACCACGGCGGCAATCGCATGTACGGCGCGCTCAACTGGTTCGACGAGTCCGCCGCGGCGTGCGGAGAGATGGTGTTCGATCTGATTCGCGCGCTCGGTGTACCTCTCACTCTGGAAATCGCCACCCACATCTACCTGGCCATCCTGACCGACACCGGGTCGTTCCACCATTCGAACATCACGCCACGAACGTTCGACATCTGCCGGCAGACCGTCGAGGCTGGCGTGAGCCCCGCGACGATGGCGCGGCGGGTGTTCGACAGCAACAGCTTCGGTAAGCTCAAGCTGATCGGCGCGCTGCTCGACGCGATGGAGCTGCTGCACGACGGCCGCCTCGCCGTGCTCCACATGGACGACGCGATGCTGGCGGCGTGCGGATGCACGCACAACGACACGGAGGGCGTCATCAACCTTCCGCTCACGGCACGCGAGATTCAGGCAGTCGTCTTCTTCAAGGTTTCGTCCACCCGGGACGTGCGCGTGAGCATGCGTTCGAAGTACGACGTGGACGTCCGGCTCGTGGCGAACGAGTTCGGCGGCGGCGGACACAAGAACGCAGCCGGCTTCACCGTCTCGGGCGGCCTGGCGGAGGTCCGTCCGAGAATCATCGCCCGCCTGGAGCACGCCATCGATCGGGGGCTGCAGACCCGCCCGACTCTGGTTTCCTCCGATCCGCGTGAATCAGCGTGAATCCGCGGCTCATGACGGCATGCGCGAATCGGCGTGAATCCGCGTTGTATGGACGGCGTGCTCGTCGTCGATAAGCCGCTCGGACCGACGTCACACGACGTCGTCGCGCGCGTGCGCCGGGCGTTGAAGGAGAAGCGCATCGGGCACACGGGAACGCTCGACCCGCTCGCGACCGGCGTGCTGCCCCTCGTGGTCGGGCGAGCCACGCGGCTCGCGCAATTCTTGAGCGGTGACGAAAAGGAGTACGTCGCAGGCGTTCGTTTCGGCGCGGTCACGGCCACGTTCGACGCGGAAGCGCGGGTGGTGAACGACCCGGCGACAGGTCGGCCCGCCGTCATGCATCCACCGGATCCTGTCAGTCTGGACGCAAGCGCGGTCCAACTCGCGCTCGACAAGTTCCGCGGAACGTACTGGCAGGTGCCTCCGCCGTTCTCGGCCAAGAAGATCGGCGGAGTTCCCGCATATCGACTGGCGCGTTCACTCAAACCAGTGGAGGTGAAGCCCGTTGAAGTGACGGCCAGCGAGCTCGAGTTGGTCTCGTTCGATGGGAGCGTCGCGACGCTGAGGATTGTATGCTCGACCGGCTTCTACGTACGAACCCTTGCTCACGAGCTGGGCCAGCGCCTCGAGTGCGGCGCCTATCTCGAGTCGCTCCTGCGGACGCGCGCCGGGCAATTCACCATCGATGACGCGGTGCCGCTCGAAGCCGTCGAACGCGATCAAGTGGCGATCAACCGAGTGATTCCAATGGAACGGCTGCTGCCGGCGATGCCGGGGATCGTCCTGAACGAACGCGGTGTCGAGCGTGCGTCACACGGCAACTCGATCGCGGCGATGGACGTCAGCAACGGGGACCTGCGTCCGCGGCTCGTGACCGGAACCGGCCCGCTGACCGCGGCGACGAGGGAGCGCGTACGCCTCCTGGATACTGACGGAAGGCTGCTCGGCATTGCAGAGCGGACTTCTGGCGACCTTTTGCGTCCGTTCATCGTCCTGGTGTAAGATATTGAGTCGCTTGGAATTGTGATTAAACGGCGGCCCGGTACGTCGACGGGAGTTCCCCGCTGGCGAGGTCTGGACCGTGCGTGGAGGTTGACGTGGCTCTCAGCAAGGACCGCAAGACGGACATCATCGGCAGTTACAGAACCCACACCACCGACACAGGCTCACCGGAAGTTCAGGTCGCGCTGCTCAGCGAGCGAATCAGTTACCTGACCGAGCACTTCAAGAGTCACGCGAAGGACCATCATTCGCGCCGCGGCTTGCTCAAGCTCGTCGGCCAGCGTCGGCGACTGCTCGACTACCTGAAGCGGAAGGACACGGATCGTTATGCCGATCTGATTCGGCGGCTGGGGATCCGCAAATAACTGTATTTGGATCAGAAGCTAGAAGTCAGAAGCGAGAGTCAGTTCCGTCTGGCTCCCCGTCATGCGCTGAACTTGGCGAGCTTCGCTCCAGATGCTCTAGCTTCTAGATTCGGCTTCTAGCTCCTTTTCAGAAAGACAGAAATGCACACACGCCAAATCAGCATCGGCCGACAAACGCTGTCGATCGAGACCGGCCGTTGGGCCAAGCAGGCGGACGGCGCCGTTGTCGTCCGTTCGGGCGACACGATGGTGCTCGTCAGCGCGTGCGCGGCGCCCACGGCGCGCGAGGGCATCGACTTCCTTCCGTTGACCGTCGACTATCGCGAGTACACGTACGCGTCGGGCCGCATCCCGGGCGGTTTTTTCAAGCGCGAAGGCAAGCCCAGCGAAAAGGAAGTCCTGACGAGCCGCCTGATTGACAGGCCGATCCGGCCTCTGTTCCCCTCCGGCTGGCGCCATGAGACGCAGGTCATCGCGCTCGTGCTCTCGGCAGATGCGGAGCACGACAGCGACGTGCTCGCGATCACGGGCGCGTCGGCGGCGCTGGCCGTATCGCGCATTCCGTTCTCGCGGAGCATTGCCGGCGTTCGTGTGGGACTCATCGGCGACGAGTACATCGTCAATCCGACGTTCGATCAGCGCCGCAACAGCCGTCTCGATCTGGTCGTCGCGGGCAGCCGGGACGCGATCGTGATGGTGGAAGCCGGCGCCAAAGGCGTCTCCGAGGAAGAAATGCTGCAGGCGCTCGAGCGCGGGCACGCGGCAATCAAGGAGATCGTCGCGGGGATCGATGCGCTGGCGAGCGAGGCCGGCGAGCCAAAGGCCCAATTCCAGAAGAAGGAAATCGGTCATGATTTCTATCGCGAGGTCGAAGAGAAAGTCTACGTTCCGCTCAGCGAGGCGATGCGGATCAGAGGCAAGCTCGAAAACTACGACCGCGTCGACCAGGTTCTCGAGGAACTGATTGCCGGCATTCCCGAAGGTGAAGTCGAGCGCCGCACCGAAGCCAAGGCGATTTTCAAGGAATTGAAAGAGAAAGTCATGCGCGACGAGGCGCTCGAGCGCGGCCGCCGCCTCGATGGCCGCGCGTTCGACGAGATACGGCCGATAACGATCGAAGTTGGCGTGCTGCCGCGCGCGCACGGCTCGGCGGTCTTCACGCGGGGTGAGACACAGGCACTCGTCACCGCTACGCTCGGTACCGCCGAAGACCAGCAGAAGATCGAGATGGTCGAGGGAGAGACGTGGAAGCGGTTCATGCTCCACTACAATTTCCCGCCGTTCTCGGTCGGCGAAGTCGCATTTCTCCGCGGGCCGGGCAGACGCGAGGTCGGCCACGGCGCGCTGGCCGAACGCGCCCTCGCCTCCCTCATTCCCGCCGAGGAGAAGTTCCCCTACACAGTTCGCGTCGTCTCCGACATTCTCGAATCGAATGGCTCCTCGTCGATGGCGTCCGTCTGCGGCGGTTCGCTGGCAATGATGGATGCCGGTGTGCCGCTCGGGGCTCCGGTAGCAGGCGTCGCGATGGGGCTCATCATGGACGAGCAGACCGGCCGCCACGCGATCCTCACCGACATCGCCGGCGCTGAAGATCATTACGGCGACATGGACTTCAAGGTTGCTGGCACCGCCCAAGGCATCACCGCGTTGCAGATGGATATCAAGGTCTCGGGCATTACGACCGAGATCATGAGAAAAGCGCTCGAGCAGGCACGGAAGGGACGGCTTTACATCCTCGAGAAGATGCAGGAGACGCTCAGCGTCGCGCGCACGAACGTGTCGACCTACGCGCCGCGAATCGTGACGATCCGGATCCCGGTCGACAAGATTCGCGACGTCATCGGGCCCGGTGGCAAGATGATCCGCAGCATCATCGAGCGCACCGGCGTCAAGATCGACGTCGAGGACGACGGCCGCGTGAACGTGGCGTCGGCAGACGAAGCGTCAGCGCAGAAAGCGATCGGAATCATCCAGGAGCTGACGGCGACACCCGAGTTGAACAAAACGTACCTTGGCAAGGTCCAGCGCATAACGGATTTCGGCGCGTTCGTCGAGATCATGCCGGGCGTGGATGGCCTCTTGCACGTATCGGAGATCGCCCATTATCGCGTCAAGGACGTGCGCGACGAGCTCAGGGAAGGGGAACAGGTGATGGTCAAGGTGATCAACATCGACCCCTCCGGGAAGATACGCCTCAGCCGAAAAGCGCTGTTGCCGCCTGAGACAGGACACCAGCGGGAGGGGGCAAAGGCGGGGGCACGGCCGACGGATTGAGCGGCCGGTCCAGATTCCAGGTTCACAGATTCCCGGTTCGAGGTCCGGTCAGGTGGTATGCAGGCCAACTAGACGGACCGTCCGAACGTCTAATTGTAGAGTTTCGTTAGCCGTGTCGAATCCGAAAGTGGCACCAGAAACCTGTGAACCCGGAACCCTGGGAGGGACCCCATGACTCGAATCCGACGGACACCAGCAATCATCTTCGGCTGTCTCACGGCTTCGGTCGCTGGCGCTGTCTGGGCAAGTGTTGCGGCGGCACCAAGGGAACGAGACCAGGTTCGCGATATCTCGATCGAGGCGAACGACTACGCCTTCTCTCCGGCGCAAATCGAGATCCAGAAAGACGATGTCGTCAAAGTGACGTTCCACGCGCGCGATATCGCCCACAGCTTCACGATCGACGACTATCGCATCGCGAAGCGCGCCGCGGCAGGGCAGAGAGTCGTGTTCGAGTTCCGTGCCGACCAGCCAGGCAGGTTCCGCTACTACTGCAACCTCACGCAGGACGAGCGCTGCAAGAAGATGCAGGGCGAGCTGATCGTCAAGTGATCCCACCGGGGCGGGGTCTAAAGACCCCGTCCTACGACTTCAAACAGCCGATCGCCATCCGCCCTGTAGCGGCGAGTTCTTCAGCCTCCGCGGCGTGCCCGACGATTCACAACGGCCGATCGCGATCGTTGGGAACGTCCGCGACTCGTGGCTCGCAAGCTACAGCCGCCGCGCATCCGGCATTTGTAAGGCGGGGTCTTCAGAGCCCGCCGCAATCATCGCACCTTCACGCAGCTTGCTGTGCCTGAATCCGTAGAGGAAGTAGAACGCGACCCCAATCGCCATCCAGATAATCAGCCGCTCCCAGGTCGCGC
>JBKPCD010000062.1:0-66256 GCA_046727175.1 Acidobacteriota bacterium
GACTGCGTGAGGGGGTCCGGGGGACGCAGTCCCCCGGATAAAGAGGACAGGAAACCGGGGGAACAATAACCGGAGGAAGGGAGAAGGGGAGAACTCCCTTCTCTTCTGACACTTGTTCTCCCGTTGTCCTGTCCCGCACCTCAACTGCATTCCTCCCGACTCATGACTACGACTGCCACTCTCATCACGCTCGACGTGATCCGTGAAGCTGCGGAGCGGGTACAGCCGATTGTTCGGGTCACACCGCTCATCGACGTGTCCGCCATCGCCGACCGCCCGCTGTTTCTCAAATGTGAAAACCTGCAGCCCGGCGGCGCGTTCAAGATTCGGGGCGCGTACAACATGGTCGCCCAGCTCACACCGGAACAACGGGCGCGAGGCGTCGTGACATACTCGTCCGGGAATCACGGCCAGGCGATGGCACTTGCTGCACGCCGGCTCGGCGCGCCTGCTGTTGTCGTGATGCCGACGACCGCGCCCGCCATCAAGATCGACGGCGCGAAGTCATTCGGCGCGGAAGTGATCTTTGCGGGCACGACGTCGGCGGATCGACGTCAGCGAGCCGAGCAGGAAGCCGAATCGCGCGGGCTCACGATGGTGCCCCCGTTCGACCACGAGTGGATCATTGCGGGACAAGGCACGGCGGGGCTGGAGATTCTCGAGCAGTGCCCGGACGTCGCCGCAGTCGTCGTGCCGATCGGCGGCGGCGGGCTCGTCGCGGGTGTTGCTGCGGCGATCAAGCAGTCAAGGCCGCGGGTCAAGGTCGTCGGCGTCGAGCCAATCGGCGCGGCCGCGATGAAGGCGTCGATCGAGGCGGGCCATTTGGTGACGTTGCCGCGGACCGAGAGTGTCGCCGACGGCCTCATGCCCGTGCGGCCGGGCGACCTCACGTTCGCCCACGTCCAGAAGTTCGTGGATGCCGTCGTGACCGTCCAGGATCCGGCGATTATCGACGCTGTGCTCTGGATCTTTGAGGCGGCGAAAATCGTCGCCGAACCAAGCGGCGCCGCAACGACGGCCGCAGTGCTGAGCGGCGCGCTCGATGCCGCCGTGCGCGTCGACGGGCCGGTGGTAGCCATCGTGAGCGGCGGCAACATGGGGGTGGAGAAGCTGGTCAAATTCCAGGCCGAGAAAACAAAACAGGAGAACGGGAGGACACAGACCGGCTCTACGTCGTCTCCGCTCTGACCGGCGCTCGCATCGGCTGCAGCTGGCCGTAGGTCAGCGTCCGCCAGACCCATTCCGCCGGGCCAAAACGATAGCGCGACAGCCACCAGCGGCTGACCGCCATTTGCGCGCCGAAGATCGCGAAGGCAATGACGACGCAGAGTGCGGGGCCGACTTCGCCGTACAATCCGAGGCCGACGCCGCTGAATACGAACAGATACAAGACAGAGTGAGTCAGATAGTTCGTGAGCGCCATGCGGCCAACGGGCGCGAGGTGCCCCAGACGGGACCGCCAGACGCTACTGGCGTGGAACAGCAGGACGATACCAGCCAGGTAGCAGAACGCCAATCCGAGAACGCCCGCTTCTTCAACCGGCGCGCTCGCGTGTACCCAGTACGAATCGAAACCGAGCACATGGCTCTGCTGAAGGCGCTCGACGGCGAAGGCGGTGCCATTCCCCAGGACGGCGACACCAACGGCCCAGGGCAAAGCGCGACGCACACCGGGCCGCAGTTCACTCGTTCGATACGCCCATTGTCGTCGACCCACGTACAGGATGAATCGGGCGAAGATCTGCGGGAGGAGAAACAGCGCGACGCCGCGCGAGACGATGACCTCGTAGTAGAAGGAAACGTCCTCCGTCGCGATGGCGCGATACGATCCACTCCCGAATATCGCCAGCTTGCGCTCCTCTGCAGCGTCCTGCATGGCGGCATTGGCTGAGGGAGGCGTCTCTCGACTGGTGAGGAGCGACGGATCGCGTCGCGGTGCCACTTCCATACTGCCAGGACCGGTCAGGATTCGGGCCGCGGAGAGATTGTCCTCGAACGAACAGCCCGTGATAGCTGAGACGATACAAGAGATCCGTTGCGCCATGGAGCAGTTTCTGCCGCACTCTCTCTTTTCCCTTCTCCCTTTTCCCTTTTCCCTTTTCCCGTTATCCTCGCGACTCAATGCCTATCGAACGATTCGAAATGGAGCGGATGCAGTCGACGTGGGAGAACATCGTCGATTACGACATGAGCGAGAGCGGCGTGCGTCCACTGACGTTGCGCGAGCTCGTCGAGATGGGGCTCGACCTCGAATCGTTCATGGACCAACCGCTCGGATACAGCCAGTCGAACGGAACGATCGAGCTCCGTCAGCAGCTCGCCGGAATCTACCCCGACACGACACTCGACCACATCGAAGTCACCAACGGGACGTCCGAAGCGAATTACCTGGTCGCGCTCAGCCAGCTTCGGCCGGGCGATCAGGTCGCGATGGAGGTTCCAAACTACATGCAGATGCCTGGCGTGGCGCGCAGCCTTGGGGCGACGGTGCGGGTGTTCCGTCTGCGGCAGGACCGGGGATGGGAACCCGACTGGGACGAGTTCGAGCAGGCGGTTACGCAGAACACGCGGCTGCTCTACCTCTCGAATCCGAACAATCCGACAGGTGCAGTGCTCTCGCACACGGCGATGCGGCGAATCGTGGATCGCTGCAACCTGACAGGGACGTGGATCCTCGCGGACGAGGTCTACCTTGGAGCGGAGATCGATCGCCCGAGGACCACGAGCTTCTGGGCCATGGGCGACCGTGTGATCGTCACGAGCGGGCTGTCGAAGGCGTACGGCATTCCCGGCGTGAGGATTGGCTGGATTGTCGGGCCGCGCGAGCTCGTCGCGGAGTGCTGGACCCAGCACGACTACCTGACCATTGGGCCCAACAAGCTGTCCGATGGCATCGCGCGCGTCGCCGTCCAGCCGGAGAACCGTGAGCGATGCTACGCGAGGACGCGCGACATCCTTCGTCACAACCTGCCGCTCGCGCGTGGGTGGGTCCACGGCTTCGGCGGACGACTGACCTGGCGCGAGCCGGAAGCGGGCGCGATCGCTCTGGTCAGATACGACGCTGACGTGCCCAGCCTGGCGATTGCCGAACGCATTCGCACGGAGCAGAGCACGCTGATTGTGCCAGGGATTCACGTGGGACTCGAGGGCTACCTCCGAATCTGGCTCGGTGGCCGGGAGGAATTCCTGACCGAAGGCCTCCGGCGGATCGGCGCCGAACTAACCCCACTGTTGGACTGAGATCGGGCTTTGGGCTCAGGGCTTTAGGCTCGATGGGCGCAATCTCCGACTGGCCTAGAGCCTTGAGCCGAAAGCCGGTCTGCGGTTAACCACGGGCCCCCCGCCACGTATTGAACCGGTGAGGTCATGGTTCGATGATTCGCCACATTCGATACTGCGCTCTTGCGCTCTGGCTTGCCGGCTCACTCGCGGCGGCTCCTTCTCCGGTTCATGCAGCTCAGGCGCCGTCGCGGGCCCAGGCGACCCCAACCGCCAAAGGCGGCGAGCGGGCCGATGCGACGCAAGTCGTGCTGGAAGACGCAGATGCGGGCCAGACCCGGGAACAGTTCCACCGCCTCCTCGAGCGATATCCGCCAGGGGTCGGACGGGTTTTGAAGCTGGACCCGTCGCTGATGACGAACGGATCCTACCTGGCGACGTATCCTGCTCTTGCGGACTTCCTGAACCGGAACCCGACGGTCGCGCACAATCCGTCGTACTTCCTCGAGAACGTCAACATCCCCGGAGAGGGCTGGCGCGACACCCGGTCGGCACCCGAGCGTATGTGGAATGAGATCCTGAGCGGCGTCGCTGCGCTGACCGTGATGATAGTGGTCACGGGCACGCTGATCTGGCTCGTCCAGACGGTGATCGACTACCGGCGCTGGAATCGGCTCTCCAAGATCCAGACCGAGGTGCACACGAAAATCCTCGATCGCTTCGGCTCCAACGAAGAGATTCTCAAGTACATTCAGACGCCGGCCGGGCAGCGATTCCTCGAGTCCGCGCCGATACCGCTGGAACAGGGGCCTCGGCGGATTGCTGCTCCGATCAGCCGCATCCTCTGGTCCGTTCAGGCAGGAGCGGTCCTGGCAGTGGTCGGCTTCGGCCTGATGTTCGTGAGCACGCGCGTTGTCGAGGACGTCTCCCCGGGGGTGTTCGCGGCTGGCGTCCTCGCGCTGTCGCTCGGGATTGGTTTCGCACTGTCGGCGGTGATCGCGTTCATGCTCTCCCGCCGGCTCGGACTGTTCACGACCAACGGCGCAACGGCCACTACCGATCATGCGTGACGTCACCCTCTCGGACATCGAGCGGCTCGAAGCCGACGCGCTGGAGTCCAGCGACGCGTTCCAGATGGACGAGGACACCTTCCGCGCGTTCTACGATCGAACCGCAAGAGTGTTGTGGGCGTACCTGTCACGCCTCACGGGCGATCGGCATCTTGCCGACGATCTGCTGCAGGAAACCTATTACCGCTTCCTGCGCGCGAAGGTCAGTTGCGAGACTGAAGCACATCGACGGAACTATCTCTTTCGCATTGCGACGAACCTCGTGCACGACGGGCGGCGACGTGTCGCATCTCGCGGTTTCGTGTCGCAGGAGGAGTTCGTCGAGCCCGCGAGCGACAGCCACATTGAAGACCGGGCTCAGCGGCGCGCTGACCTTGCGCGCGCCATGTCGCAGATGAAGCCGCGCGAGCGGGCGATGCTGTGGCTCGCGTACGGTCAGGGGTCCACGCACCGCGAGATTGCAGACGCACTGGGGTTGAAGTCGACGAGCATCAAACTGCTGCTTTTCCGCGCGAGGCGAAAGCTCGCAGCGTTGCTGCGCGAAGAGGTTCCGGGATCCAAGGGCGGAGATTAGCCGTGAGGACTGAGTGCACCTGGGAAGAAGCCGTTCTCGAAGCGATCAACGAGGGGCGGTGGCCCGATCGGGCCGACGCAGCATTGCGCGAGCACGTGGCCGGCTGCAGCGTGTGCGCCGATCTGACCGACGTCGCGGTTCTGTTGCAGCTGGAGCGCGACGGATTGTTGCAGGAGGCTCGCGTGCCGTCGTCGGGTCTCGTGTGGTGGCGCGCGCAGCTTCGGGTGCGTCAAGAGGCCGCGCGGGCTGCGGAGCGGCCGATCGCGTTCGTCGAGGGGCTCACGGTTGCTAGCGGTCTCGGCGTTGCTTTTGCGGTCCTCGGTCTGGCGTCTCCGTGGGTCCGTGAGTGGACCGGGTGGACGGTCGACGTGCTCGCGCGAGCGATTCCTGGCAGGCCCGAAGTCGCCATGCTGGCGGGCAGCATGCAGGGCAGCACGTTGTGGCTCGTCGCGCTCGCCGCGTGGCTCGTGCTCGCGCCGCTGGCGATCTACTTCACCGTCACCGACGACTGACGTCGCATCCTTACTGGATGTCTTGGGTCCGTCCGCTAGCATTTCTAAGCGCTCGCAGGACCCACCCCCGTGCAGCTCGTCTCGCTACGAGCACCCCAACGCGCAAAACACGCGTTGGGGACCCCGCCGCTCGCTCGCCGCGGCCGCGGGCGCTGCTAACGAACCACCGGGCCACCGGCTTTCGGTGAGCCCAACGTCAACACTTCGCCGGGCCTCGCATCAGTGTGTTCGCTGTTCTTGACTACCAGAACGCCGTTGACGAGCACGTACGGAATCCCGAGTGCAAACTCGTGCGGCTGTTCGAAAGTTGCCGTGTCGCCCACCTTGGCGAGGTCAAAGATCGTGATGTCGGCGGCGTAACCTTCCTTGATCGCGCCACGCCGATCGAAACGGAACTGACCAGCGGGCAGCGACGTCATCTTCCGAACCGCTTCCTCGAGCGTCAGTACGTGGCGTTGACGCACGTACTCGCCCAGCACGCGCGCGTTGTTCCCGTATCCGCGCGGGTGGGGTACGCCGTCACCCGGCGTCAGCACGGAGCTGTCCGACGCAATCCCGACTTGCGGGTGCTTTATGATTCGATCGACGTCATCGTCCGACATGAAGTGATAGACCATCGAGGCGCCGCCGTCGAGCATCACCTGCCGCGCGGCTTCGAATTGCGCGTCTGCAGAATCGGATCCGGTCAGCTTGAGCGCGACCTGCTTCATCGAGAGACCATTGAATGCCGGATTCGCGCGATAGGACGCGACGACGGCAAAGGAGAGATCCGACAGGCCTCGCTCTGCGAGCAGCTTCTGCATCTCGGTCTTGATGCGGTTCCACGTCGGCGGATCGTTCAGACGCTGAACGATCCGTTCCTGTCCGCCTTCGAGCGCCCACGACGGGAACCTGATGCCGAGCGTGGAGCTCGCGGCGGTGTAGGCGTACTGATCGGCCTCGACGACGATTCCGCGCGCTCGCGCAGCGTCGATCAGCGCGAGGGCTTTGGCGCTCGCGCCCCACCGGCTCGGGCTGTCGACCTTCAGGTGTGAAATCTGCACGCGGCACCCCGTGGCTTCCCCGATCCGAATCGTCTCGCGCACCGCCTCTTCGAGCTCGGTTCCTTCGTTCCGCATGTGCGACGCGTAAACACCGCCGGCGTTGGCCGAGACCCGCGCGAGCTCGACGATCTCCGGCACGCGCGCGTACGTGCCGGGCACGTACTGCAAGCCGGTCGAGAACCCGACGGCGCCGTCGGTCATCGCGCGCCACACCAGCGATTTCATCTTGTCCAGCTCGGCGATGGTGGGCCTGCGATCCTCGGTGCCCATCACCGCGCGGCGGACGGTGTTGTGTCCGATGAGCGTCGCGAAGTTCACCGACGCGCCGATCTGGCGGATGCGCGTCAGGGCCTCACCGACGTCGAGGGCAGATCCGCCGCAGTTGCCTGCGACGATGGTCGTGACCCCCATGCGAACGAAGTTCTCGGCACGCGGGTGCTCCGCGAGATCATCCGCGTGCGTGTGCACGTCGATGAATCCCGGCGCGACGATCAGGCCCGTTGCATCAATCACGTCTCGCGCGTCGGTCTTCGAGATTGTGCCGATGGTCGCGATTCGTCCGTCCTTGATCGCAATGTCGGCGCGTCGCCGCGGACTGCCGGATCCGTCCGCGACCTGGCCGCCGATGATGGCGACGTCGTAGCGGGGCGTTTGCGCCGTCGGGGCCACTACGGCGAGGAGGACCGTCGCGAGTGTGAGCCGCAGCGTGAACGGCCGAATCACCAGTCGATCCTGCCGAAAAATGCCAAGCGACACAATGCCTGGGAGTACCGCTCCTGCGGTATGCTGAGGTCGTGGACAGCGAGAACGCCAGCTGGGACCAGCGAATTCTCTCGCGGATGCCCGAAGGCGTCGAACCGACCCTCATTGCGGAGTCTCTTCGCCTGACACCTGGCGAACGTCTCGCGCGGCTGCAAGCCATGGTGCCGCGATGACAGAGACTGCGCTCGTGACCGGCGCGTCCGGTGGAATCGGAGAGGACATCGCCCGCCTGCTCGCCGCGGATAGACGAAACGTCGTGCTACTGGCGCGCAGCGTCGGCAAGCTGCAGGCCCTTGCGGATGCGCTGCGGCGAGCGCACAACATCACTGCCTCAGTCGTCGTGCAGGATCTTTCCCAGCCTTCAGCCGCAGACGCAGTGGCCGAGGCGTTGGCTCGTCAGAATCTCACGATCGACATCCTCGTCAACAACGCCGGCTTCGGGACTCGTGGACCGTTTGCGACCGCCGACGCCAGCGAAACCGTCCGGATGCTCAACGTCAACATCGTTGCGCTGACCATGCTGACGCGGCACCTGCTGCCCGGCATGATCGAGCGGCGTCGCGGGCGGATCCTGAACGTTGCGTCGACGGCTGCGTTTCAGCCGGGTCCGTTCATGGCGGTTTATTACGCGTCGAAGGCGTACGTGCTGTCGTTCTCCGAGGCGCTTTCGACCGAGACCGAAGGGACCGGCGTGACCGTCACGTGCCTGTGCCCCGGTCCAACGCAGACCGGTTTTCAATCCAGAGCCAAGGTGGAACAGGTGCGGCTGCTTCGCGTCTTCAACGCGATGAGCTCCGCGGACGTTGCACGCGCCGGCTACGAGGGAATGATGGCCGGCCGAGCGATCGTCGTTCCAGGTCTGATGAATAAATTCGGCGCCCAGGTGAATCGCATCTCGCCGCGGTCGCTGTCGAGAAGGGTCACCCGATATCTCAATACAGATTGAGGTCCCTTTCCTTCCCCTTTCCCTTTTTACCTTCTGCCTCCTGTCGCCACGCTAACGGCCAATCCGACAGTCACCACGACGGCCACGCCAATCGGATTGTGCCAGAGAAACGAAATGCTCTTCGTGGCGGGGTGGAACGCGACGACGGCTACGGCGACCATTCCCGCGATCAACCCCGCGAATGCGCCGTGACCGTTCGCGCGCGGAAACGCGAGCGCGAGAACAAAGACACCCAGGAGCGATCCGTAGAAGAAGGAGCCGAAACGATTCACGACCTCGATGAGCGATCCGAGCTGCACAGCCACATGAGCGACAACGCAGGCGACGATGCCCCAGAACGCCGTGGCGAGCCTGGAAGCGAGCAGAACGTGCGCATCAGAAGCCGACGGACGAATGAGCCGACGGTAGATGTCAATCACGGTGGCGGTTGCTGTTGCGCTCAGCTCCCCGGCGGTCGCTGACATCGCCGCCGCGAAGATCGCTGCGATGACGAGACCCACGAGGCCCGGCGGCAAATGGGTCGTGACGAAGGCCGGAAACACGTAGTTCACATCCGGCCGTGGCGTATCGCCCGTGGTCTCGCCGTAGCCCGCGGCGCCGGTTGCCTCCCGCGCGAGCGTCGCGACGCGACCGCGAATGGCCTGCACCTCTCTGTTTGCTGCCCGAAACTGTTCGCGCGCGGCGGCATGGCCGTTCTCGTCCGCGCTCGCCAGCGACAACGCGGCCTGTCGGCGTGCCTCGAATGCCGACCCGAACTCCGCGTTCAGCTGCCGGTACTCGTCGACACGCGCGCTGCGCTCGATAGCTGCACCGAACGCCGCATTGAACAGGACCGGCGGACGATTGAACACGTAGAAGAGGAACATGAACACGCCCGTCATGAGCACGAGCACCTGCAGCGGAATCTTCACGAACGCGCTCATCAGCAAAGAATGGCGGGCCTGCGGCAGGGACTTCGCCGTGAGGTAGCGCTGCACCTGGCTCTGATCGCAGCCAAAGTACGACATGTGCAGGAAGAGGCCGCCTAAAAGGCCGGACCAGAACGTGTAGGTCTGCCGCACATCGAAGTGGAAGTCGATCGTGTTCAGCCGCCCTGCCGCGCCGGCGACATGCAGAGCCTGCCCGACGCCGACATCGTGCGGCAGACCGAGAATGAGCGCCGCGACCGCGCACACGAGGCCGCCGACGACAACCGCCATCTGCTTGACGTCGGTCCACGTGACCGCCTGCACGCCGCCGAGCATCGTGTAGAGGATCGTCGGGCCGCCGATCGCGAGGATCGTCAACGTGAGATTCCAGTGAAACATGATCGACAGAATGACGGCCGGCGCCGAGATGATCGCGCCCGTAGACATGCTTCGGCCGCAGAGGAACAGGATGCTCGCCAGCGTGCGCGTCTTCAGATCGAAGCGCCGCTCGAGGTACTCGTACGCCGTGTACACCCGCGCCCGATAGAAGAACGGCACGAGCGTCATCGACAGGATGATCATCGCGAGCGGCAGCCCGAAATAGAACTGCACGAACCGCATGCCGTCGGCGTACGCCTGCCCGGTCGTGCCGACGAGCGTGATTGCGCTCAACTGCGTCGCCATGACCGACAGACCAACGGCCCACCACGGCAGCGATCGGTTCGCGAGGAGGAATCCGTCGACCTCCTTCGCTCCTTTCGTCCGCCGAATCCCGTCCGTGACGATCCAGACAAGGTACGCGAGAACGACTAACCAGTCGAGCGCATGCATGTGAACGGTCTCGCGGTTGCGATTTGGAAGTGTCGGATCAGCTGAAGATCCGTCCGAAGAGCCAGAGAACGGTGATCGTCGCCGCTTCGCAGATCACGACGCCGACGTAGAGGCGGCGCGCACGCGCCTCTTCGGCGTCATCCTGATCGGTCATATGCAAAAGTATATCGAGCGCGAATCAATTCTGAATCGTGAATTGAGCGCCGCCCCGGCACGCTTCGCCGTCGGGACGAGCGTCGCGCGATTCACAATTCGCAATTCGCGATTCTCTCGTCAAGCGATGGGCGCGCCGAGACCAAGGTCGGCCTGATGGAGACGGGGGCGCGCTCTTGGCGATTTCACGACGGCGAGGACGACGTCTGCGTGCGCGGATGGATCGAGGCGGATCGCATCAGGCTGTTTGACGATCGACTCTCCGTCACGAAGCGAGATCTGCAGGCGGTACCGGCCCGGTCTCAGTGTGAACGCGAACCCGCCAGCCGCATTCGTTAACGCGCGTTGGCGCGTGCCGCTGTCGATGTCGACCACTTCAATCGTACGGCCGTCGACGCGCGTCGCGCGCTCCAGCCCACGCACCCTGCCGGTGATGGTCGCATCGCCTTGCGCCCCGCCCCAAACGGGACGTTGCGGAACGGCGGCGGCACCGCCGCAGACGAGGGCCAGCAGAATGAAAATCACGAGAGCGACCGGCGCTGCGATGGATTTTCGTGTGGGTCGTGCTGAGGTGTGCTGGTCCATCCTGCTCACGGCGTTGCAAGCCGCACGCCATCGGTGGGGTCATCTCAGCCTGAACACAGCGGCTTCACCCCGGCCGTCGAAGAGTCGACCCAGCTCCGGTAGCCCGTAACGCTCGCGCAGCGTCTCCACGACTTCCAGCCCTTCCTCGGGCGTGAATTCCCGCAAATGCACGACGACGTAGCGGACGTTGTCCTGCCGTAGTCTCATGAGCGCCACGTCGTCCGGAAAACTCGATAGCGCGTGCCGGCGGTCCAGGTAGGACTGCGGATAAAAGCCGCTATAGCCGTTGACCATCGGCTGCCAATGAAATGTCGAGAGGTACGCATACTCGGAATCCGCGCCCGGCAGCGGCTCACCGCGCAGCGGAAGCTCCGCGACGACGCCGCGTGGCTGTTCCGCGAGCCACGACGAGAGAGGCGGCGGCGCATTCGGGTAAGGCACGAATGGCAGCGGCTTCACTCGATATTCCAGTAGCAGCATGACGCACAGAAGAACCGGAAGCACCCGCCGCCAGCGACTCGGCACGTTCGCGACGGCCGCTGACGTTCCGTACGCTGCAAGGATCGCCAGGAAGAACACGACAAAGATCCCCAGTCGTGCGAGCGCGCGCAGCCCGTGGTAGATGGGGACGTAATCGTACAAGAAGCCGTACGTCTGGCCTGACAAGCCGAGCGACATGTCGAATCCGACCGTAAGAGCGACGAAGTACGCGAGCGCGGCGGCCGGAGGTGGGCGAAGCAGCAGTCCGACGAGCGCCAGCATTATCGCGGTGAGACCCGGAAAGAGACGCCGCTCGAGCCGGCCGCGCCCCGCGAACGCGCGCCCCCACAGCACGTTGTCGGGCGTCGCCACCAGGTAACTCGAGGGCCGCGCGGCAAACGTCACGAGCTCCTGCTCGGATCGGCCGCCGGTCTCCTGCTTGGTGGCGAGATACGGTTGCGCGTACACGATGCACAGCACGCCGGCGAGGAGCGCGCCCGGAGCAAGCGCGCGGACGGAAGGCCACAATCGAGATCGCCCCTGAGCGATCATCAGGAGGATGGCCACAATCGGCAGCAGCGTTGCGAGAAAGACGCCGTAGTAGATGCTCGAGAGCATCTGCAGCGCGACGAACGCGCCGGTGCCGACACCGAACCGCCACGAGCCGGACTCGAGCGTGCGATGCAGCGCCCAGAATGCCCAGGGCATCCAGACGGTCCACTGCAACTCCATGTGCATGTAGTGCTCGAATCTGTACGGCGCGAACGCAAAGATGATCCCTGCGAGGACGCCTGGAGCGCCGCTGCCAGTCAGGTGTCGCGTGAGTACGAACACGCCGACGGCGGACGCGACGATTGGCGACAGCAGAAGGACGTTGTGAACGAGGACGCGAGGAACTCCAACCCAGAGCAACGGCGCGCCGAACAGACCCTCCACGACCATCGCGTCCGAATACGTCAGGGTCCTTGGCTCCGGGTAGAAGATGTTGCCGTCGAACAGGCGCGTCGGCGCTGTCGCAAGCGCGTGCGCAATCCAACCAATCCGCCACATGTTGAAGTACACGTCCTGGTGCTCGCGGGCCTGAGATCCCAAAACGAGCACCTGCGGCCAGGTCATGGCGATCGTCAGCGCGACGAAGAGCGCCGCGACGGCGATAGTTTGTTTTCGTGATGGAGACATGGCTCACGGCTCTAGGCTTATGGCTCTTGCCTTTTGGCCAGTCAAACCAAGACCGCGCGCAAGATTACCTGGCGAGGTCAATCTCAGTGAGCGGATCCATTCGCTACGCGACACGATGATTCGGCAGACCAGGCCCAAAGCCCAGAGCCTTGAGTCCAGAGCCGATTCACGCCAGGAATCGGAAGTCACCCCTCTGTTCGTCAAATGTCAATGCCTATCAGCTTCATGAGCCGCAGCGCGTTGCGCGACGTAGCGAGGCCCGGCCTCAACTGATAGTCGAAGCGCATCGTCCCGTCTTCGTCCACGATTTCCGTGAAGTGTACGAGCTGCGCCGCGCTTGCCAGCGGTTCCTCGGCCGCGATGCTCAGATCGTGCGTCGTCATCGCGCCGATTGCGCCTGCCTCGAGGAGGTGGCGGGCGACCGCACGGACAGCGGTACTGCGCTCGGCGCTGTTGGTGCCCTGCAGGATTTCGTCCAGCAGATACAGCAGAAGGCGACCGGGCCGCTCGTGCTCGGCCGCGTCGACGACGCGTTTGAGCCGCGCAAGAGCCGCCATGAAGTACGAGAGCCCGAGCTCGAGCGAATCCTGGACACGAATGCTCGTCTGGAGATCCGTCTGCGGCATGTGCAATCTGGCAGCGCAGACGCAGCCGCCCGCCTGCGAGAGAACGGCGTTGAGCCCGATCGCACGGAGGAGAGTGCTCTTGCCCGACATGTTCGAGCCGGTCACGAGCAGGATCGTCCCCGGTGGACCGACGCGCACATCGTTCGCGATGCGTTTGTCGTCGGCGATCAGCGGGTGGCCGAGTCCCTCGGCCTCGAATACCGGCCGCTCGGAGATTTCCGGCATGCCCCAGGACGGGTTGTCGCGGCTCGCGCGCGCGAGCGCCGCCAGCGCGTCGAGCTGGCCCAGCGCATCCAGCCAGCGCCGGACGCGAGCGCCGGCGTGGTGTCGCCAGCGCTCGAGCGCGAACAGCACGTGAAAGTCCCACAGCGTCAGCGCCTGAATGGGAAAATGGAGGATCGCGGCGCCGCGCCTCAAACTTCCAAATTCCAGGATCCGATTGAGCCGCCGCATCCATAGGGGCGCCGGCGCCACTTCTGCCGAGAGGCGCTCCCGCAGTGCGGCGAGCAGCTCCGACGATGTCGGCGCGGTGACCGCGTGCTCGATGAGCGCTGCATACGCCGCGAGCGCATACTGGCCGCCGCCGGCTCGGTCGAAGATCGTCTCGGTCATCGTCGCGAACGCGAACGACAGGACGACGCCGATGAGGAGCGGAACGAGCCAGACTTCCGGCAGGATGCCAAGCGCATTCAGCAGGCCGAGAACCGCGATTGATCCGGTCAGGGTGAGGACGGTCGTCTGCAGAACCCCTGCGTATCTGCCGAACGGCGAAGGACCTTCGGCCCAGGACAGAAAGCGATCGAGATGCTCCTGGCGTGCGGCCATCGCAACGATGCCGTGCGCTGCGAAGCGCTCACGCCAATCGTCGTGCGGTGCGAGGGTCGCGACGGCATGTTGTCGTTGCGCAATTTCCTTCGCGTCCGCCGGCTGCTGCAGCCAGTCGGCAAGCACACGTGTGCCGATCACGGTTGCCGTCGGACCGAGCCACTGGAACAGCGACGCGCGGCCGAAGACATCGAGATCGCCGGCGTAGGCGTGCGACGAGAGATCGATTTCCGCCGGCGCGTCTCCTGGCGGCAACGATGACCAGTCGCGGCGGATGCGCGCGATGCCGTGGGCGTTGACGAGCCGGAGCGCGTCGTGCCACCGCGCCCGCTCCTCGACACGCGCGTGCCAGGCAACGAGCAGGGCGAAAAAGCCAAGCAGTACGGCTGCGAGGACGAACCGCCAGACGGCAGCATCAGCCAGCGCCCACACGAGCAGCGCAAACCCCGGCAGGAACGTTGCCAGGCGAAGGCGGGCGATCATTGTCGATCGCCGAAGCTCGGCGTCCCTGTTGCTCGCGTGCCGGCGCGCGTTGTCGGCGTAAGGAACGAGACGCAGATTTCCGCCGGTGGTCGCGGATCTGCCTTTCTCGGAGGCCGACTCGCTCACGCGGCCTGCTCTGCGCCTTCCGGTTTCCTCGCGAAGATGTTCAGGCGCCAGTAGTCGAGCGTGAAGCGCGGCGTGTCCGTCTCCGCCTGTTCAGCGAGCGCAGCGAGGAAATCCGGTCGCTCCGATTCGGGCAACCGATTGAGGTGAGGACGAATGCACACGCACGAAACGAAGTCCGTGAACGTCTCGCGATCGGGCAGCGTCGTGGGTGCTTCTTCGAGCGATACCATGACTGCCGTGAACCCGGCGCGCTCGAGCCGTGACGTGGTGAGCGGAACCGTCGCGAACTCCCACGGTTCCGTCCAGCCGTCGAAATGCCGCGCAAATCGAGGCTCCTGCATCAAGACGCGCGCGCGCGTCCGCAGCGCTTCGAGGTTCGGGCCGCCGCCGCACTGCGCGACGACGCGCCCGCCGGGCGCCAGCGCGCGATAGATGCTCGAGAACGCCTGATCGTGATCGAGAATCCAGTGCAGGGTCGCGGTGCTGAAGATCGCGTCGAAGGCATCGACGAACGGCAGCACTGCGCCGTCCGCCTGGACGAAGCTCAGTCGGGCATCGTTCGACCGTCCGAGAGCAAGGCTGTCGCGCGTGGAGACCTCGTGCAGCGGCGCGATCGCCGACCTGGGCACGCGTCGCGCCGCCGCTTCCTTGAGCATCGCGCCGGAGCGATCGAGGCCCACCACGTGCCCTCGACCCATGATCTCCAGGAGCTCGACGGTGAGCCGGCCGGTGCCGCAGCCGAGATCGAGGATGCGCTCTCCGCCACACGGCGCGAGGCGCGTCAGCACCCGACGTCCCCACGCGAGCTGCGGGTCAGAGAGCCTGTGATAGCGTTCCGCGTCCCAGTCCATCGGTGTGCACGCAATTATGAATGGTGAATGGTGAATTATCAGCAGCTTTTGGCTCTCGGCTTTTGGCTTTTGGCCAGAATTGAATCGCGCCCAAAGCGTTGAGCCCTGAGCCGAAAGCCTTGGGGCCATATAATCCCCGCATGCGCCCAGCTCGCGTTCTCGGTCTCGCGGCTCTGGCGATCCTCGCGGTCGCCGCGTCCTCGAAGCTTTCACAACCACCAACGTTCGACATCGTGATTCGCCGCGGTACGGTCTACGACGGGACTGGAGCCGAGGGACGCCGCGTCGATGTCGGGGTCAGAGGCGACCGCATTGCGGCCATCGGCGACCTCGCAACCGCGCAGGCTCGGAGCACGGTCGACGCATCAGGTCTCGCCGTCGCGCCGGGGTTCATCAACATGCTGTCGTGGTCGACGGACTCGCTCCTTGCGGACGGTCGATCGCAAGGTGAAATTCGGCAAGGCGTGACGACACAGATCTTCGGCGAAGGCAGCTCAATGGGCCCGCTCACCGACGTGATGAAGAAGCGCGTGATCGAGCAGATGGGCGACATCAAGTACGACATCACCTGGACGACGCTCTCCGGGTACTTGAAGGAGCTCGAACGGCGGGGCGTTTCACAAAACGTGGCTTCGTTCATCGGCGCGACGACCATTCGGGAATACGTCATCGGGCTCGAGGACAAGAAGCCGACGCCGAAGCAACTCGACGAGATGCGGGCGCTGGTGCGCCAGGAGATGGAAGCCGGCGCGCTCGGGATTGGATCGTCGCTGATCTACGCGCCTGCGTTCTACGCGAGCACCGAGGAGCTGATCGAGCTGTGCAAGGTCGCCGCAGGATACCGCGGGAAGTACATCTCCCACATGCGCAGCGAGGGGAGCAGGCTGCTCGAAGCGATCGACGAGCTGATTCGAATCAGCCGCGAGGCGCACATTCCCGCGGAGATCTATCACCTGAAGGCTGCGGGTCAGGCCAACTGGCCGAAGATGGACCAGGCGATCGCGAAAATCGAGGCGGCGCGGAACGACGGCCTGAAGATCACGGCCAACATGTACACCTACCCTGCGGGATCGACGGGTCTCGATGCGGCAATGCCGCCGTGGGTGCTGGATGGCGGCTACGACGCGGCCTACAAACGGCTGGCAGACGTTGACACACGCAAGAAGATCGCGCACGCGATCGTGACGCCGTCGAACGAGTGGGAGAACCTGTATCTCGCGGCTGGATCGCCGGACCGCGTGCTGCTCGTGGAGTTCAAGTCCGACGCGCTGAAGCCGCTCGCCGGAAAGACGCTCGCCGAGGTTGCGAAGATCCGCGGCGAGGATCCCGTCGAGACGATCATGAATCTCGTCCTCGAGGACCGCTCGCGGGTCGGCACCGTCTACTTCATGATGTCGGAGGACAACATCCGTAAACAGATCGGCCTGCCGTGGGTGTCGTTCGGGTCCGACGCGTCATCGATGGCGCCGGAGCCGCCCTTCACGAAGTCTTCCACCCACCCCCGCGCATACGGCAACTTCGCCCGGCTACTGGGCAAATACGTGCGCGAAGAGAACGTCATCACACTCGCCGAAGCAGTGCGACGTCTGACGAGCCTGCCGGCGTCGAACCTCGAGCTCGACAATCGCGGTCTTCTCAAAGAGAGAATGTTTGCCGACGTCGTGGTCTTCGATCCCGCGACGATTGCAGATGTTGCGACGTTCCAGCAGCCGCATCAGTACGCCGTCGGGATAAAACACGTCTTCGTCAACGGCGTGCCCGCCTTGAAGGATGGAGAACATACTGGCGCGAAGCCAGGCCGCGCGCTTTGGGGCGTAGGCAAGAAAGAAAGTTCGAAGTAAATCGGGCCGTCTTTTTTCAGCGGCTTGTTCGCATCTGATCCCTCTCGAGCGGATTGGAGAAGGGTGGGCTGGGTGATTCATGAAACGCCTGCTGCTCGTCTGCATGTGTCTGGCGCTCACGTCGGCGGTATCGGCGCAGAGCGCGCGGATGGATCTGGATGCGTTTGGGCGGATCGTTCGCCTTTCGGATCCGCAAATTGCGCCGGACGGCAAGACCATCGCGGTTGTGGTATCGCGCGCCAACTTCGACGAGAACCGGTTCGATGCCGACATCGCGCTGGTAGAGATTGCGACCGGTGCTCAGCGGACGCTGACGAACGGCCGCGTTGGCGTCGGCCAGCCGCGATGGTCGCCAGGCGGCAATGAGATTGCGTTCGTGGCTCGAGGGCCGGCGCAAGCCGGTCGCGAACCCAAGCCACAGGTCTTCGTCCTGTCGATGGCCGGCGGCGATGCTCGCCGCATCACGGACAGTGCAACCGGTGTCCAGCACTTCGCGTGGTCACCCGATGGAACGAAGATCGCGTTTGCCGCGGCGGATGAACCGGCGAGAGCGTCGGGCATCGAGCGGCACAATCGCTCCTTCGAGATCGAGAACGACGACTTTCTGATCCAGGCCGCGCCGCAGCCCACGCACATCTGGATCGTGAACGCCACCGGTGGCGAGGTGAAGCGACTCACGTCGGGGAGATGGAGCCTTCCAACGAGCTTTCCACCGGGTCCGCCCGCATCGCCGCTGTCATGGTCACCGGACGGCCGTTCCCTCGCTTTCACACGCGTCGCATCGCCGCACTCCGGGGACTACGACCGCGCCCAGATACACGTCGTCGATGTCTCGACCGGCGCCGTACGCGCCGTCACAGGCCATCAGAAGTTCGAGGCGCATCCGCTTTTCTCTCCCGAGGGATCGAGGATCGCCTATTGGCGGCCGCGGGCCGGCGACGGCAACGATATCAACGAGATCTTCATTGCGCCCGCGTCCGGCGGTGCAGGCACGAGCGCGACGAGCGCGATCGATCGCCACATGGCCCGAACGCTCTGGATGCCCGATGGCAAGTCGCTCATCGTCGGCGCGAACGACGGCACGCGCGTGTCGTTATGGTTGCAGCCGCTCTCCGGTGCGCCACGCCGGCTCCAATTGGGTGACCTGAGCCCGGCGTCGAGCTTCTGGGTGGACGTGAATGTCGGGAAAGACGGCGCGCTTGCATTCATCGGGAGCACGACAACGGTCCCGGCCGAGCTCTAATTACATGGCCTCCCCGTCCGCCTCGCCTCTGCGGCTCACCAATCTGAATGCGGCGACCGCGGCTCTCTCACTCGGTCGCAGCGAAGCCATCGAGTGGCAGTCGGACGGCTTCCGTCACAACGGCATCGTGACGTATCCGCCCGATTTCGAGCCCTCGCGAAAGTATCCCTTGGTACTCATCGTTCACGGCGGACCACGGGCGGCATCGCTCGAGAATTTCGGCGCTCAGGCGCAGCTCTTCGCCGCGCGGGGATGGGTGATCTTCCAGCCAAACTATCGTGGCAGCGATCAGCTCGGGCGCGTCTATCAGACCGCCATCAACAACGACGCGGGGGCGGGACCTGGACGCGACGTGATGGCTGGTCTCGCCGAACTGAAGAAGCGCGGCTTCGTCGACGAATCGCGTATCGCGGTCTCAGGTTGGTCCTACGGCGGCTACATGACGACATGGCTGCTCGGGAACTATCCAGGCTGGCGCGTCGCCGTGTCAGGAGCACCAGTGACCGACTGGATGGATCAGTACAACCTGGGCGACTCCAACGTCAGGCGCGGTGCGGCATTTGGCGGATCACCGTGGACGAGCCCAGAGCGCCTGAAGGCGTACATGGATCAGTCGCCGATTTCTTACGCCCACAAGATCCGCACGCCCACGCTCGTCATGACGAACATGGGCGATTACCGCGTGACGCCTACGCAGGCGTTCAAGCTGTATCACGCGCTGACGGACAACGGCGTCGAGACGAAATTCGTCGGATATCCGTTGCCCGGACACAATGCTGCCGACCCGGTTCACCAGCGCGACGTGCAGCGCCGATGGATGCAGTGGATTGCCGACCATTTCGAACCGGCCACGACAACGTCGAGCGCGCAGGGAAAACAGTGATGAGCAACAGCCTTGAAGACTGAGCATCACTACTGGTACTCCCCGCGACTCGGCCACGATATGGGAGTGGCCGTCTTCGGGCACTGGGGGCCGCCGTTGCTCGCGTTTCCCACCAGCCACGGCGACGAATGGGAGCTGGAACGCCAGGGGATGATCGCCGCGCTCAGCGAGTTCATCGACGCCGGGCGCGTGAAGATGTTCTGCGTCGGCTCGAACAACCACGAGGCGTTCCTGAACAACGGCGCACACCCGTTCCACAAGATCTGGCGTCACCGGATGTTCGACGAGTACGTCCGCGACGAGGTCGTGCCGTTCATCTACGCGAGCTGCCAGACGGCGGGAATCCCGATTGCGACGATGGGATCGTCACTGGGCGCGTACCACGCGGCCAACACGCTGTTCCGCTACCCGCACGTCTTCAAGCGCTGTTACGCGCTTTCGGGCGTGTACGATCTGCGCCGCTTCATGAACGGGCTGCACAACGAGGACTTCTATTTTCACAATCCGGTCGACTACCTTCCGAATCTGAACGATCCCTGGATCCTGAGCCAGCTCGCCAGCTGCGAGATCCGGCTCGTCACCGGATCGGGGCCGTGGGAGGACAGCAGTCACTCGTACCGCTTGTCGGAGATCCTGTTGCGCAAAGGCATTCGTCATCACCTGGATGACTGGGGCTGGCAGGGTGGACACGACTGGCCGTACTGGAAGGCGGAGATGCGGGAATACTTACGCCGGTGGTGATATGCAGCCACAACCTGCGCTTCGATGATGAGCCCATTCGCAGACTGACGGAGTTCGTGATGCGCACCGCATCGAGCGCGGCCGGACTCATGCGCTGCCACACATCGTGATCGCCTTCGTTCCCCTGACCGATGCCGCCAACCGTGATTGTGTTGTGATGCCTCGCCTGCGGCTGTCCTGCGTACCCTGTCATGATCCAGGCTCGAAGTACGAGGCACGAGGCACCGGGCACCACGCACGTCAGCGAACGACCCCCGCGCCGTTCATCCCGAACTTCTCTAGCAGATATCGTCCTTCGGCGATCACCTGCTCGTCGTCGATCCAGACATTGCAGTCGCGCGTGAGGACGTCCACGTGCGTGCGCGACGACCAGTTCGCGTGCGTCTGACTGCCGTACGGATCACCGAAGGCGACGTGCACGCCCGGCACCTTCTCGTCCTGCAGGAGCACGCCAATCATCTCGTGGAGACCGAGGTTCGTGCCGAATGCCAGCTCGCCCACGCGATCGCTGTTCGCGTCCGTGTGGCAATACCTCCAGAAATCGTGCTCGAGATCGCGGCGCTCGCACCGCGCGGATACGAGACGTCCGTCGCGAATCTCGAGGACCAGCGGCGTGCGACCCAGACTGCCGTACTTCGCGTTGAAGTAGTCCCCTGCCGTTCCGTCGCAGACGAACGTGCCATCGACCGACGCCGGTGAGGTGAACACCTCGCCGGCCGGAAGATTGGACCAGTAGCGCGGGTTGATGATGCCGCTGGTCTTGACCCATGCGAGGGCGGGATCGAAGCGGGCCGTGAACTCGGTTCCCGCAGCGGTCCGGACCGTCAGCATGCGAACGGATGGCATCCGGTCGCAGAGCTGCTGACTGAGGCGATCGACCTGGCGATAGTCAGCCCGCATTCCCTCGCGCATGATCTGCGGTGTCACGCCCACCATATGGGCGTAGCGGATCCTGCGGCGCTCGACCTCGCCAACGATCGCCATCCGTGCGCCGAGCTCACCTTCGAGCGGCTGCACGCACAGGATCCCCACGTCCGCGCGTTCGAGCGCCGCGATCACGTCCCGTGGCGCTTGGTGCATCGGCCGCGAGGTGACCGATTCGATCAGCACGCTCTCCGCACGCGCGCCGCGCTCGAAGAGCGCCTGCTCGAGGCTGGCCGCGACTTCGCGGCTTGGCTTGTCGGCAATCAGCGCAACTCGCTCGTGCGGCTGAACGGCCAGGCACACGTCGACCGCGTTGTGCGCGCCGGGCATGAGATCCGATAGTGCGTGGTCGAAATTCATCCGCGAAGTGATCCGGCTTTGGGCTCATGGCTTTTGGCATTGGGCCGCTCCACAGCCCAGCGAGCTAGGGACTCGTAGCCCAAAGCCGAGAGCCCTAAGCCAAAAGCCGATTGTACCCTCACCCCCGCGATGCGACCCGGAGTCGCACGCTCGCGGCCCGTTCGCTGATGATCTGCACCGCGATTCCGGTCTCGCGAACGAGGAGCGCGGATCCTCTGACGAGCGATCCGACCGCAACGACACCGGCGGCGATCGCGATCGACTCGAGAATCGTAATCACCGCGCCGCTGGTAGCGGTCGCGATCACCGCGCCGACCAACGAGAACAGCGTCGCCAATGCGAAACCGCCGAGCGCGATGTAAAAGCACCGCAGCACGCGCAGCAACATGATCGCCCGATGTTCGGTGGCCGCGAGCTCCCCAAGACGACGTTCTGACTCGTGGTGAGCGGCCCGTGGCAGCTCCGCCGATTCGCGGCTTTCGAGCTGCCGCGCCAGATCGCGGGCGCGATCGACCACACGCGCGAGCCGATTGCTCGTGCTCATCGCGAGGACCGACGACGCGTTCGTCAGGATGGCGGGGGCGACGATCAGCGAGAGCGCCGCGAACGGATTCTGTCCAAGATCCATCAGCGAATTCTACTGCCGGCGGTAGCGCCTGCGGCTGCGAGGGGGTGGGCCCCACGAGCACCAAAAGACGATGCTCGGTGGCTCTGTAGCTCGCAGGAACGGGATTCAGGGCTCAGGATTCGGTGGCTCGGTAGCGCGGTGGCTCGGTAGCTCACCCCGCTGCCGGTGCTATCTCGCGTAGTGGATCGCGCCGAGAAAGTGCAGCGAAACGTACGGTTCGGTGCCGACGACCCAGCTGTCGTGCGGCACCGGGGGAATGTAGAACAACTCTCCGGCCCGCAGCTCGAAGACACGGCCGTCGCCGAACGCGGCGGTTGCCGTGCCGGACACGACGAGGCCCACGTGTTCGACCGTGCAGCGCGTGGCGCCGACCGTGGGCCCGACGTGCTCGGACCATTTCCAGCCTGGCTCGTACGTGGCGCGGCCGATTGTCAGGCCGCCCAAGTGCACCACTTCGAACCGGCCCTTCTGCATCAGCCGGATTTCGTCCGGCGCCTCGAACCGTTTGAGGAGCACGGCCGCGTCCGGTGCGATCATTCCGTCGTTCCTATTTCAGATGTTTCCCCACCAACTTCGTCATTTCGAACATGTTCACCTGCGACTTGCCGCCGAACACGGTCTTGAGCGTGGGGTCTGCCTTGATCATCCGCTTGTTCTTCGCGTCCTGCAAGCCGTTCTTCTTGATGTACGCCCACAGGCGTTTGGTCACCTCGGTACGGGGAATCGGTTTCGCACCGACGACTTCGGCGAGCGCCGGGCTGGGCGTGACCGGCTTCATGAACGCGGCGTTCGGTTTCCGTGCGGTCTTCTTCGCGGTCTTGGCCATCTGAACTCCTTTAACAGTACTCGACGGATTTCGGCACCCCGGCGCAGGATAGCATGGCTTTGCTGGCGCGTACCGTGCTAAGCAGTCATTGCCGCGATCGCCTCTGCCTCCGTGTCGAATATCTCCAGGACGCCGTCGAGACTCGTCGCCTGCAGCACCTCACGAATCCGGGGCGAGGCTTCGCAGAGCGCGAACCGGCTGCCGCGCCGCGTCGCGCGCGTGCAGGCGCCGACGATTTCACCGATCCCGGGGCTGTCGATGAACGCAAGATGACGCAGGTTCAACAGCAGGCTACGACATCCTTCATCGATCAGCGCCGAGACGCGCGGCATCAATTTCATGTCTTCTTCCGACAGCGTCAGATAGCCCCGAAGGTCGAGGATCACGACCCCATGAACGCGGCGGTCCGATATTTCCGTCCAGTGCATCGTTGATTGACTGGCCCAAGGCTTTGGGCTCTCGGCTCTCGGCGAGTCACGATTGCAGATTTCCGCGCCAGTTCACGCCAAGAGCCAAGAGTCGTGAGCCAAGAGCCTTTACGCGCCGCCAACGACGAACGCCGGGACCTGGCCTCCGCCCGACGTGACGTTCGCGAGCCCGGTGGTGCTGAGGCGGGTCAGGTAACCGCCCATACGTCCCCGAAACAGATACGGCGCCAGATCGACGAGCATGTCGCGCATCGTGACCCGTCCCTCGCTGTCGAACATCGGGAATACTTCGCGCCTTACCGGGATCCGCTCCTGGACGATCCAGGTGCCGACCGGATCGCGAAGCGCGGACTGGAGCGCCTGTTCCCATGCGCCGGCACCGATTTCCCATCCGAGCAGCACGCCGGTCCCGCCGTATTCGTCGTTCGGTTTCAGCACGAGACGATCGCGGCGCTCTCGGGAGATTTCGAGCAGATCCGCCTGGCGTCCGTTCGTTTCGGTGGATGCATCCTCGAGCACGCGCGTCCATGGAACGTGCGCGCCGATTGCCTCGAGCTCGGCCGACGAGAACAGGCTCGCATTCCTCGGGTCGGTCAGGACTGCGAAGAACGCTTTCTTGTGCGGAATCTTGCACCTGAACGTATTCGCGACGCAGACGGCGCGTGCGGCGTAGGCGTCGACGAGCGCCCGACACTCGTCGGACCTGCTGACGATGTCGTTGATGAGCACGCGGCGATAGACGAGATCGATGCGATGGCCGTGGGCGTTCAGCTCGCCGCGCGCGAAGGTCAGCTCGCGAGGATCGCAGACGATCGTCGGCACGCCGGCAGCGACGAACGCATCGCGCAGAATCTCGAATTCCGTCCAGGTCGGAACTTCGCGCCAGTCCACGATCGCGATCTGTGGCGGGTTCGCGCTGCCGCCCCATTCCGCGTAGCTCGCCAGCAGCGCGCGCAGCATGCCGTCGATCGGGCGATGGTAGCGCACGTCGCGTCCCTCACGAAACCGCGACATCACGGGCAAAGCGTCGAATCGCTCGCACAACGTCTGCGTGTATCCGAGGCCCGCCGGGGATTCGGCATTGTATTCGGCAAAGTGCAGCGAGTCGGGCAGAAGGAACGCATCGAGGCGCGAGGCGGTCATGGCCGTCGCGTAGCCGGGCTCGAGCTGCGCGAGGCGGACTTCGACTTCCGTCAGCCCGAGCTGCCGCAGCAGTGATGGCGTCTCGAGCGCCGCCCGAACAACGCGCTCGCCGGCGGCAGCAATCGTCTCCGCCGCCGATCGAATGCGGGCTTCGTCCGTGGCATCCAGCAGGAACGGGCGCAGGAACGGACTGTGCAGGCGCTCGCCGAACGTCAGCTTCTTCACGCGCATCGACTCGGCGAACTCGCGCACGAATCGCGGGCTGAGCTCCTCCTCGGGCTGCAGCAGCGCATGCCACTCGTCTGGAAGGCTCATTTACCGGGTTCCTGGGCCGCCGGTGAATCCGGAGGCAGGACCGATGCCCAGCATCTCTTCCCACCGCGGCCAGCACTGGGACGGGATGCCGTTCAGCGCGCGATCGGTGACGAGCTGCGCCATCTTCTCCACGACATGCGAGAAGTAGAACGGCGTGATTCGATCGCGTTCGAAGTCCGGCGCTGGGTTGAGATAGTCGATCGCGTACGGCACGCTCTCGCGAATCGCGAACTCGATGGTGTTCATCTCGTAGCCAAGGGCGAGGTTGATCGTCTGCGCGTCCCTCACGACTCTCGCGCCGACTTCCGGCGAGAGGTACTCGTGGTCGACGAGATACCGGCGCTGCCGCGGATCGTACGCCACCGGCGTGATGTCGGTCTTGCCGAACGTGAAGCAGCGAACGTACAGATCGAAGTCGATGAATTGCTGGAGCGTCATGCAATACGGCGACGTGCGATCGTACGCCTCGAGCAGCTCTTCACGGGTGTTCACCTTGTACACGTGCTTCCAGCCGCCGCCGGAATACGGCTTGAGGATCGCGGGTCTGCCGACGTAATCGAGCAGACTGTCCCAGTCGATCGGATACGCCAGATTGCGCAGGGATTCCGGCGTCAGGTCGACGTCGGCGGGATAGCCCTTCTGCGGCAACAGGACCGTCCGCGGAACGACGACGCCAAGCTTCGACATCACCGAGTAGTTGAAGTACTTGTCGTCAGCGGTCCACCAGAACGGATTGTTGATGACGTAGGCTCCCTGCAGGACCGCGTGCTTCAGCGCGCCGCGGTAGTAGTCGACCTCGTGAGAGATGCGGTCGACAATGACCCCGTACTGCGCCGAGTCGTCCATCTTCGTCCCGCCCCATCGCACCATCTCACCCACGATGCCATGTGGAGCACCGAGCTGCGTGACACGGTCGATGAACGCCGGGGGAAAGCTGTACTCGCGCCCGCAGAGCAATCCAATCTTCATCGACGTCTCTTTTCTTTCGCCGTTTCCATTGTCTTCTCTTAGTGCGCGCGGGGCCTCAGCCCCGCTCGCCGCAGGCGCGTTCCCTTTTGCCTTTTGCCCTTTCCCTTTTCCCTTTTAGGTGCTGTCGCGCTTCGTCTCTTCGACGATATAGCGGACCACGGCATTGAGGTCGCCGGTCTCGCGATAGACGGCGAGCTGCTGGTCGGCACTGGTCCCTTCGCGAAGAACCGTGTGCACGTACTCTGCAGCCTTGCGGCTTCCCAGATCGTCCACGACGTCGTCGACGAACTCCAGCAGCTCGATTGCCAGGTCGCGCATCGGGACCTCGGCCCTTTTTCCGAAATCGATCAACTTGCCGTCGAGCCCCCAGCGCGCCGCGCGCCACTTGTTCTCTTCGATCAGCACCCGACGGTACAAACGAAATCCAAGATTTCTGGCGCGCAAACGACACAGCTTCACGATGATCGCCTGCGCCAGCGCAGCGATCATGACGGCGGCCTCCGGACGCGTAGGGACGTCACACACGCGAAACTCCAGCGTGCCGAACGTCGGATGCGGCCTCACGTCCCACCAGATCCTCTTGGCATCGTCGATGCAGTGCAGCTCGACCAGCAGGTTCACGTAGTTCTCGTACTCGCTCCAGGAGCCGAAACGATCCGGAACACCGGTGCGCGGGAACCGGCGGAAGATCGTCGTCCGGTACGACTTCAACCCGGTGTCGCGACCCATCCAGAACGGCGAGCTCGTCGAGAGCGCGAGCAGATGCGGCAGGAAATAGCGGACCTCGTTCAGGAGGTCGATCATCGTCGTGCGATCGGGCACCGCGACGTGCACGTGCAGCCCGAAAATCAGGAGCGAGCGCGCCAGCTGCTGAAGCTCTTCGACGATGCTGTCGTAGCGGACGCCTGGCGAGAGGACCTGGTCTTTCCAGTGCGAGAAGGGGTGTGTGCCTGCCGCCGCCACGGCCAGCCCCGCGCGTTCGGCGGCGCTCGTCAGCTCGCGGCGAATCCGGAAGATCTCGTCGCGAAGCTCGGAGACGTTGTCGCAGATCTTCGTGCCGACTTCCACGATCGACTGATGGAGCTCGCGCTTGATTTGATCGCCGAGAACGGGGACCGACGTTTCGAGGAGCTGCGACACATGCGAGCGCAGCTCCCATGTCTGCGGATCGACGATCTGGAATTCCTCCTCCACGCCGAGCGTGAAGCGATGCATGGAGGGCGATCATACTTCAGTCGGCAGTCGCCAATCGGCAGTCGGCAGTCTCAGTCGGCAGTCTCAGTCGGCAGTCTCGGTCGGCAGTCTCGGTCGGCAATCTCAGTCGGTGGTTAGGTGGCACCTCAGCTGCTATGGAGGTGCCGATGGTGGCCAAACGTGTGGAAGATCTCAAATTGTGGCAACGCGCAGTGGAGTTCTCGAATGCAATTATTGCGATCCTCGATGGTCCCGGATTCCTCAGGGACAGGCGACTACGTGCGCAGCTCAGTGATGCTGCCGACTCGCTCGTCTCGAACATTTCCGAGGGGTTCGAACAGCCCACCGACCGGGGATTTGCGAAGTATCTTTACGACTCCAAAGCGTCGACAGCCGAAGCTCGCGCTCGACTGCTGCTTGCGAAGAACAAAAAGTATATTTCCCCTGAAAAGCAACAGGAACTCGACCAGATCGGCGATGAAGTCGCTCGGATGACGACGGGGTTGATCAAGTATTCGCTCCGCAGCAACCGTCGGGATTGCGGGCTCGGTCCACGATAGAACTAGTGGCTGGCCCTCGACGCGACTGGCGACTGACAACTGAGACTGGCGACCGAGACTGACGACGAGACTGACGACGAGACGACGAGACTGACGATTCGGACTGCCGATTGTGACTGCCGACTCGCGACTGCCGACTGACGACTTCCTGGAGGATGCGGCGCATTTCCCCGGCGGACATGCTGCCGGCATCGTGTTTCCACGCACGATTGACGACGTGGTTCGTGCGATTGAAGGTACGCATTCGATCCTGCCCATCGGCGCGCAGTCGTCGCTGACCGGCGGCGCGACTCCGATGGGTGAGCTGATTCTCGCCTCGTCTCGCATGACAGACGTCTTGCGCGTCTCGAAACAGTCCATCACCGTGCAGCCGGGCCTGACCGTCGCGGCGATCCAGGAACGGCTCGCCGGGGAGGGTGCGTGGTTTCCGCCTGCCCCGACGTTCACGGGCGCGACCGCGGGAGGGATCGTGGCGACCAATGCTGCCGGAGCGGCAACGTTCAAGTACGGCAGCACTCGCGATTGGGTCGCGGCGCTCACAGTCGTGCTCGCCGATGGCACGATGCTCGAAATCGAGCGCGGACGGCATCGCGCGATCAACGGATACCTCGGGGTCCCTACCCGGCGCAGCCTCGTCGAGGTCCCGGTGCCCACATATCGCATGCCGATCGTGCCGAAGCGATCCGCTGGGTACCACGCGGCGCCCGACATGGACCTCATCGATCTCTTCATTGGATCGGAAGGCACTCTCGGCGTAATTGTGTCGGTGACGTTCAAAGTGCTCGCAGCACCGCCACTGCTTGCGTGGGCACTGGTGCCGTGCACGAGCGAGGCACAGGCGTTTGCCGTCGCATTAGAGCTCCGCGATGCTGCCGTCACCACGTGGCGCACGCAGGACCCGAGGGGAATCGATGTCGCCGCGATCGAACACATGGATCGCCGTTCGATCGAGGTCCTTCGCGAGGACGGAGCCGATCGCCGCTACAACATAACGCTTCCGCCCTCGACCGAGGTCGCGCTCCTCGTCCAGCTCGACCTTCCGAGGGACCTCGTCACGGAAACGGCACTCGATCAGGTCGCAGACGCACTATCCGACACCGCCACCGATTCGCCGCTCGTCCGGTTCTGTCGCCTGCTCGATAAATTCGGGATGCTCGGCGACACTGAACTCGTGTTACCGGGGAATCGCCGACGCGCGGACGACCTCGTCGCGGTCCGCGAAGCCGTGCCCGCGGGCGTCAACCAGCGGGTCGGCCGCGCAAAGCGTGAAATTGACGCACGCATCGAGAAGACGGCGGCAGACATGATTGTCCCCTTCACCCAAATGCCCGAGATGATGGCCGTCTACCATCGCGGCTTTCAGTCGCGCGGGCTCGATTACGCCGTGTGGGGACACCTGTCAGACGGCAACGTGCACCCGAACGTCATTCCGCGGTCGTTCGCGGACGTGCAGAAAGGGAAGGAGGCGATCCTGGAGTTCGGCCGGGAGGTGGCACGCCTTGGCGGCTGCCCGCTCGCCGAACACGGCGTCGGCCGAAATCCCGTCAAGCAGGAGCTGCTGCGACAGCTGTATAGAGACGAGGGAATCGATCAGATGCGGGCAATCAAGCGCGCGCTCGATCCCGACTGGAAGCTCGCGCCTGGCGTCATCTTCGCGTTAGGGACGAAATGAGAAGCCCTATGTGACATTCAGGCTTTGGGCTCGTGGCTTTGGGCTTTGGGCCCGCTCAGAAAAACCACGGCGCCAATTCTCCCGACGAGAATCCACACACAGTGAACCGAGCAACTCGCTGCCGAGACGTCACCTTCAGCAGAGCGCGCCTAGAGCCCAGAGCCTTGAGACTGGAGCCGCTTGTTGATTTCACCGGTCACGATCGGCGTATTGTTGTGGATTCTGATCAAACCGCTGTTTGCAGACCTGCGCGCAGAAGTAGTAGGTCTTTCCCTGAAATTCGCTGCGACCGGCGGCCGTCTTCTCGTCGATCATCATGCCGCAAACGGGATCTTTGACCATGGTGGCCCTCATGCATCACTTGTGCTTGTGCGTGTGCGTGTGGGGTGCGGGTTGTGCGGGTTTCGGCGCGTCCTCGGCGCGCCCGGGTTCTTCCTGCTCCGCAGGCGCGACGGGATTGAGCTTGCGCATCTCGGCCAACTCGGCTGCCGAAATGGACGGGAGATGGCGGATGAACTGTACGAGCTTCCAGGAGTCGTCTTTCGATTCGTGCTCGCCGCCGAACGCAGGCATGCCCGTGAAGCGCACGCCGTTTTCGATGATGTAAAAGATCTCGCCGTCGCTCAACGACTGCGTCCGCGCGGCGCGGAGATCCGGCGGCTTCGGATAGAGACCCGATCCGAGCTCACCGTCGCCACTCCCATCGTTCCCGTGACAGATGGCGCAATGATCCGCGAAATGCTCGAGGCCTTCCCGTGTGTTCGCAGGGTTCGCCGGCAAAGGGTTCTTCGCTGATTTTGCGTCTCGGGGTGTGGCAAGCGACCTGAGCCGAAGCGCCACAGCTTCCTCGAGCCTCGTCGGCTCGGCCCGCGCGCTGAACCCGCGCGAGGTGACATACCATAGGCCAGCCGCGCCCACGATCAGCAGCGCCAAGACGACAAACGCGAGTCGCGCGAGAAATCGCATAAAAACAGCCGTCGGCAGTTCGCCCGACCCTCACATTACCATCATAATTCGTGCCTTCAGGGATACGGGATGATGGATCGAGTGTCCAGCTCTTGGCACTTTGTTTGCGACAATTTTGGAAAAGCCTGAGTTTCCGGGAGTCATGACCCTATGCGGATTGCCCTCATCGCACCTCCTTTCATTCCTGTTCCTCCTAACGGATACGGCGGAACTGAACTCTTCATCGCGCACCTTGCCAATGGCCTGACGAGCCGCGGCCACGAAGTGGTCGTCTACGCCAACGGCGAGTCGCGGCTAAGTTGCGAAGTGCGCTCGACATTTCGGGAGAAGGATTGGCCACCAAAGAAATTTGCGGACGTGACGCTCAAGAATCTCGACCACTCTGCCTGGGCCATTCGCGACGCCGTCGACGACGAGTTCGACGTGGTCCACCTCAATGACGCAGTGGCTCTGCCGCTGTCTCGATTCCTGACACGCCCATGCGTCTACACGATGCACCATCCCCACGAGCCCGTGCTCTCGGCGTCCTATGCGCGGCACCCCTGGGTGTCGTACGTCGCCATCAGCGATCATCAGCGCAAGCTCGAAGACCTGCCGCGGGTGCGAACGATCCATCACGGTATCAACATGGCGGACTATCGCTACGTCGCACGCAAGCAGGGCTACCTTGCATTCCTCGGCCGAATGGCCCCGGTCAAGGGGCCCCATCTGGCGATCGAAGTCGCGAGGAAGGCTGGAATCCCGCTGAAGCTCGCCGGTGAAGTGCAGCCGATGTTCCAGGATTACTGGGAATCCATGGTCGAGCCGCACATCGACGGGCGTACTGTGGAATTCCTCGGCGAAGCCACACAGGACGTCAAGAATGAACTGCTCGGCAACGCCTCGGCACTGCTGTTTCCGATTCAGTGGGACGAGCCGTTCGGTCTCGTGATGATCGAAGCGATGGCCTGCGGAACGCCTGTGCTCGCCTTTCGCGGTGGCGCCGTCGCCGAAATCGTGCAGGATGGTGTCAGCGGCTGGATCTGCGGCGATACCGACGACATGGAACAGCGAGCCCGCGGCCTTCGAATCTCTCCTCAACAATGTCGCGCCTATGTGGAACGCTCCTTCTCCGTCGAACGCATGACGAGGGACTACGAGCAGCTGTACCAGGGATGCGGCGACGAACCGCTGCTCGAGGTCAGTGTCGGCGGTGCGGCACTCTGACTGGTGATACTTGCTAGAAGTTAGAAGCCAGAAGCTAGAGTGAATCGTGACAAGATTTCTCTGTCTTCTGGTTTGCTTCGTCGGATGTAAGAACGCAGCAGCAAGAGCCAGGAGCTCTGGGGAAATGTGACGCCATCGCTCAAACTTCTAACTTTAAGCTTCTTTGTTCGAAAGCGAAATGCAGGACGGCATCTGGGTCGACGATCAGTATTACATCCTGGCGACCTCGGCGCGATCGGCGGGTGGATCCGCCGTCCTCAAGGACGGCGACACGTTCGCGGTGTTCGATTCGTCGGGAGACATCGCGGCCTCCGGTCCCGGGGAATACGGTATCTATCACGACGGCACGCGCCACCTGTCGCTGCTGACGCTGCGTCTGGGCAGCGATCGCCTGATGCTTCTCAGCTCGCGGACGACCACTGGCAACGAGGTGTTCGGCGCAGATCTCTCGAATCCTGACCTTCTCGAACAGGGCGCGATCACGCTGCCGCGAGATTTGGTGCATCTCTTCCGCTGCAGGTTCCTGAATCAAGGCCGCGCCTTCGAGCGGCTCCGTCTCGTGAACTACAGCGGACGTCGTGTCTCGCTGCCCGTCGTCTACAACTACGCGGCGGACTTCGCCGACATCTTCGAGGTCCGCGGGACGCGCCGCATTCGACGAGGCATCGCGCTGCCGCAGCACGCGAGCCTCGACGCCGTCGAGCTCGCCTACAAGGGACTCGACGACGTGGTGCGGCGGACGCGAATCACGTGGAATCCCGCGCCATCGTCGGCAACCGGTTCGTCGGCGCGTTTCGATCTGGTGCTCGACCCGCACGAGACCATCACGCTGTCGCTGACGATCGAATGCGGCGCCGGCCCGTGGCCTGACAAGACTCGCGACTTCGACGAGGCATTCGCCGCGGTCGAGGAACGTGCGCGCGAAAAGGAGCGAGAGTACGCCGTCATCTCGACCTCCAACCAGCAGTTCAACGAATGGGTATCGCGTTCGCTCGCAGACGTACGGCTGATGACGGCAGACACGCAACACGGGGAGTACCCGTACGCGGGGGTTCCCTGGTTCAGCACTCCATTCGGCCGCGACGGAATCATTACGGCCCTCGAGGTGCTCTGGCTCAATCCCAGGCTCGCAAAAGGCGTGCTTCGGTTCCTCGCAGCGACGCAGGCCGATCGGCTGGTCCCCGAGCAGGACGCGGAGCCCGGGAAGATTCTGCACGAAATACGAGGCGGCGAGATGGCCGCGCTCGGCGAAGTGCCGTTCGGCCGCTACTACGGCAGCGTCGATTCGACGCCCCTCTTCGTGATGCTTGCGGGCGAATACTACCGCCGCACCGCCGATCTGCCGTTCGTCGCGGAGATCTGGCCGAACATCGAGCGCGCGCTGACGTGGATGTCCGACCACGGCGATGTCGATGGCGACGGGTTCCTGGATTATCAGCGTCGCACGGCGAACGGTCTCGTCCAGCAGGGCTGGAAGGACTCGCAGGACTCGGTGTTTCATGCGGACGGCACGCTCGCGCAGCCGCCGATCGCGCTTTGTGAAGTCCAGGGCTACGCGTACGCGGCGTTCCGCGCGGCAGCCACCCTCGCCGCCGCGCTCGGCGATGGCGAGGCGGCCACGACGCTGACGGCGCGCGCGACGGCGCTCCGACAACACTTCGAGGAGACGTTCTGGTCGCAGGAGTTGGGCACCTACGCGCTGGCGCTGGACGGCGTGAAGCAGCAGTGTCTCGTCCGATCGTCGAATCCCGGCCACTGCCTGTTCACAGGAGTCGTCGATGCCGCTCGCGCGCGGCTCGTCGCCGAGTCGTTGATGGGCACCGATCTGTTCTCCGGTTGGGGCATCCGGACGATCGGCACCCGCGAAGGGCGATACAACCCGATGTCGTACCACAACGGGTCGCTCTGGCCGCACGATAATGCGATTGCCGCAGCGGGTCTCGCGCGATACGGCCTGACCGATGCCGTGATGGCGATCATGGCGGGACTCTTCGAAGCAAGCTTATTCGTCGAATTGCAGCGATTGCCTGAGCTCTTCTGCGGGTTCCGACGCCGACCGGGAGAAGGACCAACGCTCTATCCGGTTGCGTGTGCACCGCAGTCGTGGGCCGCCGCGGCCGTCTGTCTGCTGCTCCAGTCCTGCCTCGGACTGTCGATCGATGCCGTCGAAGGGCGCGTCACGATTTCACAGGCACGCCTTCCCGATTTCCTCGAGCACGTGACCGTTCGCGGCCTCACCGTGGGTGCCGGCGGATCGATTGACTTGTCGTTCGATCGCCAGGCACATGACGTCGGCGTGACCGTGCTGAACCGCACGGGCCGGGTCGCTGTCATCATCACCAAGTAGCGCCAACGGTGTTAAAGTCTCCCTTCCGGAGTGAGGGAGTCGTGCTATGTCCGACGTGCATCGCGGAAGCGAGCCGGCGTTTTCCTATTACTGCGCACTCGAGAAGAGGCGCGGCGATGTGACGTCATGCTTGCCGAACGAGTGCTGATCGTCGGCGACAATCCGTTCAACGCGAAGCTGGCTTCACCACCGGCAACGTGTTAGCGTTCGCGTGGTCGGGCGATGGCGCCCATGTCGCAGTGGCGCGGGGCAATCTCTCCAGCGACGTGGTCCTCATTGCGACGACGTGAGAAGCTTAGCACCACCTCAAGCGACCGGTACCAGCCTTTCCGCCGCGCTCGTCCGCGGCGTGCTCGCCAGACTCGCTGCCAGGCGTCGGACCGCTTCGTCGATCGCCGCCGGCAGCACGCTCGAAAAGCAGATTCGCAGCTCCGACTCTCCTGCCGGATCCGGATAGAACGCGTGACCCGGCACGAACGCGACACCCGCTGCGAGCGCGCGATCGAGCAGCGAGCGCGCACTCAGACCAGTTGGCGTCCGGCACCAGAGATACAGGCCTCCGAGCGGCCGCGCGAATCGAAGCGCACCTGGCGGAACATGCCGCTGAATCGACGCGAGCATCGAATTGCAGCGTCGCGCATGCTCCGCTCGCAGCGTTTTCAGATGCCGGTCGAAGTTGCCGTCCCGAATCAGCCGCGCCATCGCGAACTGCACGAGGTTCTGCGTGTGCGGATCCAGGCGCTGCTTGATGATTGCGATTTGATCGACGATCGACGGCGCCGCGGACAACCATCCGAGTCGCAGTCCAGGGGCGAGCACCTTCGAGAAGCTGTTCAGATAAATCACGATGTCGTGTCCGTCGATTTCACGCAGGGAGACCGGGGGCGCCTCGATGAAATAGAGCTCGCGATACGTCGCGTCCTCGACGATTGGCGTTCGATAGCGCCTCGCCAGATCGAGCACCTCTCGCCTCGTGCGTATCGACATCGTCACGCCAGTCGGGTTCTGGAACGTGGGATTCGTGTAAATCAGCTTTGGACGATACCGGACCAAGAGGTCCTCGAGCTCGTCGATGTCCGCGCGCGCGATGTCCCAGCCAATCAGCTTCGCCCCTGCCGCGCGGAAGGACTGAATCGCGCCGAGATACCCAGGACGATCGAGAATGACCGCATCGCCGGGATCGACGAGGCAGCGCGCAATCAGATCGAGCCCCTGCTGCGCGCCCGCGAGGATCAGCACGCTCTCCGCCGGAACGTTGAACCGATCGGCAATCGCCTCGCGAAGTGCCGGTTGTCCTTCAGTCGGTCCGTGGCGCCAGGCCGCGTGTGCGTCGCGCTCGAGTACCTGATCGATCGCCTGACGGAAGGCTGCCGTTGGAAAGCAGTCGATCGCCGGCGCTCCTGCGGCGAGTGACAACAAGCGCGCATCGGAGGCATGACGAATCGCGTCGCGCAGCGTGGAGTCGCTCGAGCGCAGTGCCGCCGACGCGATCTTTCCTCGCCACGCGAATGGAGCGCCGGACGAGTCCGGTGTGGCGCAGACGAACGTGCCCCGCCCGACGTACCCGCGGATCAGTCCGCGCGACTCCAGTTCACGATACGCGCTGACGACGGTCGTCCGGCTGATCCGAAGCCGCTTCGCCAGCTCGCGCTCCGGCGGCACGCGCGCTCCGGCCGGGAGATCGCCGCGCGCAATCGCGTCCTCGAACAACGCCACGAGATGGCCGTAGAGCGGACGCGAAGTCCGCAGGAACTGGCGTTCGATGGCTTGGATCATGAGTGGGCTCCGGAAACCCCGCGAACCCGTTTCCATGTCGCGTTCGGGGGCACGGTCAACGAGATCGACAGTGTGACTCAATGGCCTGCTCGTACGCGAGTCCAATGATCGATTGGCAGGATGTTCGGGTTGATCTGTCGGCGACTTTCTGGCGCTGAGGCGCGTCAGAGGATCGGTCCAATCCGACAATGGCTCCCGCGTAACAGTTCCCGGGAACTGGGGCGCCCGGCCCCCGGTACCCGGCCCCCGGTCCCCAGTTCCCAGTCCCGGTCCCGGTCCCCGGCACCGGTTCTCCCTTCAGCAAAGATCCTCTTTCAGCAGATCAGTGTTGATCGCGAAGGCCGCTTCCGCTCCTTCGGCTGCAGCGACGACGACCCACTGGACCGCGCGTGAGGCATCGCCGGCGACGTACAGCCCCAGCATATGAGTCGTTTCGTACTTGCCGGTTCGTACGGTTCCTTTGTCATTGAACTCACACCCGAGTCGGAGTGACAGATCGGAGCGCTGCGATTGAGCCGTCGTGAAGAACAGCGCGCGCCGCCGAAGGCGCGCGCCGGCCTCGAACACGATGTTCTGCAGAATCCCGTCGTCCCCTTCGAGTCGCGCGATCCGTTCCTCGCGGATCGCGATGCAATGGCGCTCGAGGCGCGCACGGTCGTCGTCATCGAGCTCGCTCGCGCCGTCGCTGCAGAGCACGAGATCGCGGCTCCACGCCGTCAGCTCCAGAGCAAGACCGCACGCGCGATGGCCGCGCCCGTAGATCGCGAGAGGCTGATCGCGCACCTCCCAGGCATCGCAATACGGGCAGTGAAACACGCTCCGGCCATACAACGCCTGCACGCCCTCGATCGCCGGGAGGTGATCGACGACGCCGGTTGCCAGCAGGAGCTTGCGCGAGCGCACGTGATCGCCGGTGGCCAGCGCGACCTCGAAGCTGCCATCACCGCGCCGGTCCGCTCCGACGACTTCGGCCTCGCGAACCTCGATCGTGTCGTACTGCGCGAGGTCCCTGCGAGCGATCGAGAGAAACTCGGCCGGGGGAATGCCGTCGCGCGTGAGATACCCGTGAATCGCCCGCGCCGCCGCATTTCGCGGCCGCCCCGTGTCGCACAGCAGCACCGATCGGCAACAGCGACCCAGGATGAGCGCCGCGCTCAGCCCCGCGGGACCGGCGCCGACGATGATGACGTCGTAAACCATCGAATCACTAATCCCTGATCACTGATCGTGAATCCCTGATCCTTGAATCGGTCAATCCCTGAATCCTCGGATCGCTCAATCCTCGGATCGTGAATCACTGATCCGATCAGTGAATCATGTAATCCAGTCTCGAGCCGGTTGACCGTCACCGTGTTGAGACGGTCTTGTTCCATGACATCGAACCTCGCGCGAGATCGATTCTGCAGCGATTGCCTCACGATGCGCTCTTCCTCGGTGAGAGTTCACGCATCGTTCAGCCATGGAAGGACAAGATTCGACGATCCAACGATTCGATGATTCGACGATTCGACGGTGCAAGGATTAGAGGGATTCACGATCAGTGATTAGTGATTAGAGGGATTAGGGATTCGAGGCGGCGCGCCGCCGATCGCCTGGAAGCGCGGTTCCGCGCGGAGCGCGTCGAGATCCGGGTCGCGGCCGATGCGCGCGCGAGTCAGCGCAGGAAGCGCCGCCGCGACGCGCTCGAGTGAATCGAGTGCACGATCGGTGTCGCCGCCGAGCGCCAGCACGCACGCGATGTAGTAGCGAGTGTTGGGATCGTCCGCACCGTTGGCCACGCGGGCCTTGAACATCTTGAGCGCACGATCGAAGTGCTGCGTCGCGAGCTCCGCGTTGCCCATGCGGTGATAGGCGGCGCCGAGCTTGACGTGCAGCTCGATTTCGCTGCGCTCCTTGAGCGCGTGGTCACTCGCGCCCAGGAACGCCAGCCCTCGGTCGAACTCCTGCACCGCTTCATCGTAGCGATGCTGCAGGTAGTACACGTAGCCGAGGCGCGCGTTGGCGCCGATCATCTGCAGGCCGGTGTTGCCGGAGATGAACTGATTCTGGAGCTCCACGGCCCGTTTGAGGACTTTCTCGGCCTCGTCGTACCGCTGCTCCCACGACAGCAACAATCCGAGCTGCAGATACGAGTAGCCGGCCTCGGGATTCAGGGTGATGGAGCGCTCGAGCACGGGAATCGCGCCGGCAATGTCTCCCTTGCCGACCCAGAGCGCCCGCGCGAGCGCCTGGTAGGCCTGGCCGTTTTCCGGCTCACGACGGATGGCTTCCTGTATCGACGCGATTCCCTCATCGACCTTCCCGAGCGATACGAGCGCCGACCCGAGGTACGCGTGCGCATCGGCGAGATCGGGATCGATCGCCAGCGCCCGACGCTCCATCGCCACGCCCTTGAGCACCAGATCCTGGATGCTCATGAAGCCGCCCTTGAGCTGATATGCGCCGCCGAGCGCGGCCCATGCCATCGCGTACTCGGGGTAGTGCTGCGTCGCCTCCTCGAACGATGCGATCGCCCGTTCGATCGAATCGCGGGTGGCCAGGCGCAGGTTCATCATGCCGCGTGCGTAGCTCTCGTACGCCTGGACCGAACGCGTCTCACGACGCTCGATCCCCGCGACTTCGGTTCCGCGCAGCGCGAGGTTCAAGCCCTGGCTCAGTTCGTAGACAATCTTGTCCTGTAGTCCGAAGATCTCCCCGATTCGGCCATCGACCTTCACGGTCCGCCGCACTTCGCCCGTCGCCACTTCGACGAAGTTCGCCGTGATGCGGACCATGTCGCCCATTCGCTGGAAACCGCCGACCACCACCCACGTCGCGCCGAGCCGGCGCCCGATATCGATCGCAAGCGATTCGTCGAGATGGACGTTGGAGCTGAGATTGCGGAGCGCGTCGAACACGCGGGCGCGGCCGATGATGGTCAGGCCGTGGATGTTCTTCAGATCGGAGCTGACCGTCTCGGCGATGCCCGTTCCAATCCAGTCATCGGCCGGCTCGCGCGTGATGTTCACGAACGTCATCACCGCGACGGAGTGGTCGACCGGCGCTCCTGCCTGTGAACCCGCCGCCAGCCTCGTCGTCGTCCGGCGCGTTACCGCGTCGAGCTGACCTGCAACGGCGCGCAGATCATCCGCAATCTCTCGCGCGGACTGGTATCGGAACGTCGGTGACTTCTCGAGGGCTCGAGAGACGACCGTGTCGAACATCGGCGGATTGGCCGAACTGAAGCGGGACGGCGGGGGCGGAATCTCGTGGAGGATGTGATCGATGATCTCGGTGGGCGAGGTGCCGCTGAACGGCATCCGGCTGGTGGCGAGCTCGAACAGGACGACCCCGAGCGAGAAGAGATCGGCGCGGTGATCCACCTGGCGCCCGAGCGCCTGCTCGGGCGCCATGTACGACACGGTACCGATGACCATTCCCGCGACCGTCATCTGCGGCAGGGTCCTCGCCGTCGCATCGAGCGACTGATCGCGCCCCACGAACTTGGCGAGACCGAAATCGAGGACCTTGACGAGCCCGCGTTCGGTGCGAATGAGGTTCGCGCTCTTGATGTCGCGATGAATGATGCCGCGCGAATGCGCTTCGTCGAGCGCATCGGTAACCTGCAACCCCACTTCGATCGTCTCGCGAATCGGCAAGGGACCTTTCGCGACGCGCGTCGACAGCAGCTCCCCTTCCACGTACTCCATCACGATGAAATCGGAGCCGGCGTGCTCACCGATGTCGTACGTGACGGCGATGTTCGGTGACCGCAGCAACGAGGCGGCGCGCGCCTCGTTCAGCAGCCGTGCACGACTTTCGGGATCGCTTTTCAGGGCCGTTGGAAGGAACTTGAGGGCGACCGGACGGCCGAGTCGAACGTCCTCCGCGCGATACACTTCTCCCATCCCGCCGGAGCCGAGCAGCTGTTCGACCTTGTAATGCTGAACGGTGTTTCCAATCACGCTGAACAAAGATAGAAGCTAGAAGCTGGATCGATGACGACCACGCCCGCTCCAGCTTCTAGATTCTAGCTTCTTAGCCCTATCACCAATTGAGACGCCCGCCGCCTGACTGGAGGTTCCGTAGCGCAGCGCGCTCCCGCAATTGTGTCACGCCTCGCGGCGCTTGACTCTTCTGCGTTACACGGTACGCTGGAAGACGAATGATTGTGGTCCGCGTTCTCGCGATGGTTCTCGTAGCTCTGCTGAGCGGTCTCCCCGCCGCCCGGGCGGCCTGCGATTTGCGATGCGAGGTCGGAGGCACGCGGACGGCGCTGCCATCGAATCAGTGTTCCGAACACGGCACCCCGGCTGATTCTGCGCCGGTCCCGCGCAGCTGCGATCACGTTCACGCCGGCCCCGACGCGGTGCTCGCATCGGTCGTGACCTCGGCCTCGATGGTCGTCCCAATCCTCCCGATGGTCCCCGCCGCGATCGCGGTCTCCGCGGGCAGCGGATTCGCAGCGCCCGCCATCGATGATGCGGCGCACGGCGCACCGCTCGCGCTCCGAATCGCGCTTGCCATCCGAATCTAACGAGGCACCTTTTTTACGCGCGCGATTCAGTATTCGCATGCAGGCGGGGTCTGAAGACCCGCCCTACAGCAACACTTTCGCATCCCATGACGGTCAGAGGCGCGCCAGGGGCGCGCCCCGTCACACTCCACCGCGCCCAAGACGCGCGCCGGGGACCCCGGCCCGCGAGCGAAGGCGAGGCCGGGGACTCCACCGTACGTTTTGTGCCGTGGGGGGAGAGGGGGACATCGTCCCTCGGACTGAGTGCTGACTTTCATAATTACGGTGGCATTCGGCTGGCGATGCATCCCGCCTGGCGGCGTTGCTCGGCGCTCAAATATTCCCGATATTTTCACGCCTCGCGCCTTGCCCGGCGGGCGCCTCGCCACCCTCGGTGCGTCACCGTAATTGTGAAAGGCAGCACTAAGTCGGAGAGGAGTCGTTGATGTTATCGATGTTGTGCAGCGGCGCGCTGGCGTCGCTGCTCACCGTTCTGGCGCGGAGCACGCCCGAATCCAGCCAACCGATGCAACACCAGCACGGCGACATGTCGGCGAGCGCGTGGCACATCATGAAGGACGGTGTGGTGTTTCTGACGTTCAATCATCAAGGAGACGGGCGCGGCGGCGACGAACTCGTTTCGCAGAACTGGTGGATGGGCATGGCCGAGCGTCGCGCAGCCGGCGGCACCCTGCGCTTCAATCTGATGCTCAGCCTCGAGCCGGCGACCGTCGGGAAAGACGGCTACCGCGAGCTCTTTCAGATTGGCGAAACCGTCGATGACCGCGCGCTCATCGATCATCAGCACCCGCACGATCTGCTGATGCAGGCGGCGGTCGTGTGGCGCGTTCCGTTGCCGCGCGACTACGGGCTGACGCTCGCAGGAGCGCCGGTCGGCGAGCCCGCGCTTGGACCGGTCGCATTCATGCACCGCGCCTCCGCGTTCGAGAATCCGACCGCGCCGCTCGGACATCACGTTCTGGACTCGACGCACATCGCGATGGGCGTCCTGACCGCAGCTCTCGATCGCGGCCCCTGGCAAGTCGAAGGATCGATCTTTCACGGGGCGGAACCCGACGAACAGCGATGGGATCTCATGGATCCGGGCGCGCTCGACTCGTGGTCGGTTCGCGGGTGGTACCGGCCGAACGCTGCGTGGACGTTTCAGGTCTCGCACGGGTTCCTCCACGAACCCGAAGCAACGGACCCTGGAGATCTGCGCCGGACAACGGGGTCAGCGTCGTGGATGCGCCGTCACGCGAGTGGCTGGACGGCAGCGACACTCGCCTACGGCCGAAACAACGAGCCCGGTCGCGACTTCAGCACGGGGCTGGCCGAAGCGACACACGCGTTCGGTCGCGAAACGGTCTACGGCCGGTTCGAGGCGCGTCAGGTCGAAACGGATCTTCTTCGCTTCGGCATTCACGGATTCGTTGGCACCGGGAAAAAGACGCACGTTCCCGAAGGTGTCGGCGGCGTCGACACGATTCTCGCGACAACCATCGGTGGCACGCACCGGATCATGGAACGGTCAGGATGGGATCTCGCGGCCGGCGCCGACGCGACGTTCTACGGCGTCCCGGCGGTGCTGGAGCCTCTGTACGGCAACGCCCCCGTGTCGTTCCACGTGTTCCTGCGCCTGCGGCCGCCGGCACCAATGGGACGGATGGGGGAGATGACGATGACGGGGGCAATGAAGTGACGGTGCTGAAGGTGCCCTTTCATTGTTTCTTCGATCCCAGCCACGCGTCTCGAAACTGTTTCTGCTCCTCCGTCAGGGTGCCTCCGTCCGATTCGATCGGGACGGCTTCGAGTGCCGGATCCTCGGCCAGGGTCGCGGTCACCGTGACCGTTTGAGCCGATGGGCGCTTCACTTCGAGCAACAGCTTTTCTCCGGGCTTGCGCCCATTCAGCGCATCGGATGAAAACGGCTTTCCGTCAAGCGAACCAATCACGTCGTTCTGCTCGAGCCCCGCGTCGAATGCGGGGCTGCCCCAGCGAACGAGCCCAGTCACCTTCCCGGAGGCATCGATCGCTGCACCGAGCCAGGCTGCGCCCGGGTTGCGTTTCCGGACGAGAATGCCAGCGGGGGCGAGGAGCTTCGCGTAGTCGGGAATCTCCCGCCCTTCGATGTACTTATCGAAGAACTCGTCTGCGAACGCGCGGTCGCCCGAGACCTCCGCAATGCGGTCCCGAACGTCTTTCAACGTGTACGGCGTTGCAACCAGACCGGGGTGCGGACCTCCCGGCTTGCCGTGCACCTTCCACATTGCGCGCATGAAATCGTCGAGCGAGATCTTTCCGTGCGAGCGCTCGCGCAAGCTGAGATCGAGCGCCAGCGCAATCGCGGATCCGTACGGATAGTAGTTGATGAACGTGTAGGAGAAGTTCGTCTCGTCCACGAACACCGCCGCATCGGTGAACGGCGCCATCTCGCTCATCTCGACGATGGAATGGAAGCGATGACCGGGGCTGACGACGACGGCAAGAGCCGAGTTCGCGATGTTCCGCATCGCCTGATCGGTCGGGGTGAGGCCGGCGCGCGCCATGATGAGCGGACCGTAGTACTGCGTGAAGCCTTCGGCGAGCCACAGCTCGCCTGACATGTTCGCTTCTTCGAAGTTGAAAGGCTCGAGAGATTTCGGACGAATGCGCTCGACGTTCCAGCAGTGAAAGAACTCGTGCGAGACGGCCCCGAGCGTCCGGCGCGCATTGCCACGAATCGAGATTGGCGCCGCGACGACGGTGCTGTTGCGGTGCTCCATGCCGTCGCCGCCGCCCCAGGGGACGTAGTCGCCGAGAAACGTGTAGGTCCCTGTCTCGTACTCCGGGAACTCGCCGTAGATGGCGCCCGCTTCGTTGACGATCTTCTCCGCGCCGGCAACGTATTCGTCGATGTCGGCACCGGTCGCGTCATGGTGAACGGCGGCGCGAATCGTAAGCTCCTTTCCATCCGGGTTGTGGACGGTGAACGTCCGTAACGTGAAGTCGCTCAGCTCGGTCGGACTGTCCATCAAATACTGAAGATTCGGCGCCGTGAAGGTCCACGGATCCGTCGTTGGAAAGAGCTGTGTGGCGGGCTTCCACGAGTAGCCTGCCGGCGGCTGGAAGGTGATTCGCACGGGCCGCATGTCGAAGCCGCGCGCCCACATCAGCGTGGCAGGCATGTTCATGTGCGCGTGCGTGGTGTCGATGGCGAGATACGTCCCGTCGACGCGCGTGCCGAACACTTTGTAGACGATCCGTGCGGTGCCGTCGTGACCCGTGACATCCCATTGATACGGGTTCGGCCGCACCGCTGTGAGCTCTTTGTCTTTGCCGTCGTAGGCGTGCAGATCGAACACGTTCTTCGCGAACTCGTGGAGTGAATATCGCCCCGGCGACGATCGGCTCATGCGCACCTGAAGGGTCGGGCCGGGAATCGAGGGAAACGTGACCTCGACTTGCGCGTAGTGGTGTTCTGGCGCAGGAAACGACACACGATAGACCACCGGTGGTTGAGCGCCCGCGGGAACAGCGATGGTGAGCGAAAGGACGATTAGCGCAAATCGAACAGCAGAACGCATGACGCTAGGCTCCGATCAGAGCAGGCGAGCGCATCGTACCATGGCTCGATCGCATATCCTCTCCAGCCGTGACCGATCTCCCACGCTCCCTGACTTTCCTCAACGCCACCGCGATGGTCGCCGGCACCATCATCGGCGCCTCGATCTTCGTGCAGCCATCCGAGATTGCACGACATCTCGAAACGCCGGGGGAGATTATGTTGGTCTGGCTGGTATGCGGCGTGCTCACGCTCTTCGGAGCGCTCGTGTGCGCGGAACTCGCGTCCGCGTTTCCGTACACGGGCGGCCTGTACCTGTTCCTTCGAGACACGTTCTCGCCGCTCGTCGGGTTTCTGTGGGGCTGGTCCATGTTCTGGACCATGCATTCCGGGATCGTGGCCGCGATCGCGGTCGTGTTCGCGCGTTATGCGGCGTACTTCGTCCACGTCAGCGAGGCTGGTGTCCGTACGCTTGCGGTACTCGTCATCATCGGGCTGTCGGCCCTGAACTACGTCGGGGTGCGCGCAAGCAGCCGGGTCCAGACGGCTTTCACGATCGCCAAGGTGGCCGCCGTCGGCGCGATCGTCTTTGCCGGCCTGTGGCTGACGGTCGGCCGCGATCACACAGCCGTCTCACACGCTGCACAGCTTCCTCAGCCTGGCGGATCGGTCAGCGAGTTCCTGCTCGCAATGGTCGCCGGCCTGTTCGCCTACGGCGGTTGGCACATGGTCACGTACACAGCCGGTGAAACGAGAGTAGCGGCGCGAACGATTCCCGCGGCGTTACTCATCGGCATTGCAATCGTGACGTTCTGTTACCTCGCGCTCAATCTCCTCTACCTGGCCGTCCTGCCGGTTTCGGCAGTCCGCACGTCGACGCGAATCGCGGCCGATGCCGCTGACGCACTGCTCGGGCGCGGGGGTTCGGCATTCATGGCAGCGCTCGTGATGGTCTCGTCGTTCGGCGGGTTGACGGGCATCGTGCTCACCGGTCCGCGCGTGTACTACTCGATGGCGCAGGACGGGCTCGCGTTTCGCTGGCTTGGCTACGTCCATCCCGTTCATCGCACGCCGTCGCACGCCATCCTCGCGCAAGCGATCTGGTCCAGCGTCCTGGCGGCAACCGGCGCCTATCGGCAGCTCTTCACACGCGTCGTCTACACCGAATGGCTCTTCTTCGCGCTGATGGCTGCCGGCCTGTTCCTCCTGCGACGGCGCGAAGACTATCGTCCCGAGTATCGGGCGTGGGGGTATCCGACGGTACCGATCGTCTTCATTACCGCGTCCCTGATGATCGTGATCAACCAGTTACTCAGAGAGCCGGCCGACGCGCTGCTCGGTCTCGGCATGGTTGCGATCGGCGCACCGATCTACTATCTGGCGCATGCGCATCGTTGATTTCCACAATCATTACTATCCGCCCGAGTACGTCGAGGCGTTAAAACGTCCCGCATCGGGTTCGTCGGTCCGCGTGACCTACGATGCCGACGGCAACCCGTGCGTGCACTATCCGGGCGACTACAACATTCTAGTTCCGGGTCATCGCGACATCGATTTTCGGCAACGAGTGCTCGACGAGCATGGAGTCGATACGCAGGTCCTCTCGTTCACGACGCCCGGCGTCCACGTCGAGCGGCCCGACCTTGCCGTGGCATGGGCGCGGATGGTCAACGATGCCTTCGCGCGCGTCGTGCGCGAGCGCCGCGGACGGTTCACCGCGCTCGCGACGCTGCCGCTCAACGATCCTGCCGCATCCGTGCTGGAGCTCGAGCGCGCGATGAAGGAGCTCGGGCTGCCGGGCGCGATGGTCTTCAGCAACGTGAACCACGTGGCGCTCGCCGACGAGCGCTTCGCGCCGCTCTGGAAGAAGGCTGACGAACTGGACGCCGTGATCTACATCCACCCCACCGATCCGGCGGGTGTCGAGGCGATGATGGATTACTGGCTCATGCCGCTCGTCGGCTTTCTTTTCGACACGACGCTCGCCGCCTCCAAACTCGTGTTCAGCGGCGTGGTCGAGCGTCATCCCCGGATTCGGTGGGTGCTGACGCATATGGGTGGCGCGACCCCTTACCTCGCCGAGCGACTCGATCGGGGCTACCGGGCGTTTGCCGAATGCCGGCGCAACATCGGCCGGCCGCCGAGCGAGTACCTGTGCCAGTTCTACTACGACACGGTGAATTTCAACCCGTCAGCGGTACGACTGGCTCTCGATTTCGCGGGCGAGGATCGAATTCTCGCCGGAAGCGATTATCCGCATCAGATCGGCAGCATCCCGCTGATGTTGGAGACGCTGCGGGGGTTGGGGATCAGCGAGGCAGCGAAGGAGAAACTGCTGGGCGGAAATGCAGTCAGCCTGTTGGGTTTATAGCAACAGAACAAACGCAGGGATCGCGGACTGCAAAGATACGCGGAGTCGGGCCGCGGCGCGCTTGACCATGGTCCGAGTTCGTGATTAAGATCGCGCCCTCAATCGACCAGATTTTTCGGTCGTTCCCCTTCGCCACGCATTCTTTGGGGGCGCGAGGATGTGGCATCACAGTTCCATCGCGGACTCGCTAGGGCAACTGTTCTCCAGCGCCACGGAGTCCTAGCGATTGGCCCAGATCTTCCCCCCTTGGTGGAACAAACTCCCGCTCGTGGCCGCCCTCGCCGGCGTTTTCGGTCCGGCGTTCGCGACCGCGGGCGTCTGGTACTACTTCTCTCCTTGGTACACAGACGTGGGCTACCGTCCGGTTCAGCCCGTTCCGTACAGCCACAGGCTCCACGTCGGTGAGCTCGGTCTCGACTGCCGATACTGTCACGCCTCGGTCGAGGTTTCTCCTGTCGCGAACGTTCCGCCCACCCAGACCTGCATGAACTGTCATCAGACGGTGAAGCGGGACAGCCCCGCGCTCGCGCCGATTCGCGACAGCGCCGCCAGCGGCCGCCCGATGCGCTGGATCCGCGTCCACAAGCTCCCCGACTACGCCTATTTCACCCACAAATCGCACGTCGCGGCAGGCATCGGCTGCGTCACCTGCCACGGCCGCATCGACGAGATGGAGACGGTCACCCAGATGATGCCCCTCAGCATGAGCTGGTGTCTCGATTGCCATCGCAACCCAGGTCCCAACAGACGCCCGGTCTCGGAGGTCACGAACATGAAGTGGGCGCCTCCCAGGGACCCGCAGGTGCTCGCGGCGCAGCTCGGCGATCGACAGGTCCATCCGCCAACCGACTGTTCGGGGTGCCACCGGTGAAAACCTATTGGCGAAGTCTCGCGCAGATCGAGGAACGCCCCGAATTCCGTGACGCTCTCGAGCGGGAGTTCCCGGAGGGCGCGTCAGAGCTTCCCGAAGGGATCACGCGGCGCGACATGATGATGCTCGTGGGTGCCTCACTGTCGCTCGCGGGCCTCGCGGGGTGCCGGCGCCCGGTCGAAGAGATTGTCCCGTATGTCACCGCTCCCGAGGACACCGTTCCTGGGATCCCCCGCTACTACGCGACGACGATGCCGTTTGGGAGGAGCGCGTACGGGTTGATCGTGGAGAGCCACGAAGGGCGGCCGACGAAGATCGAGGGCAACCCCTCGCACCCGTCGACCCTCGGCGCGTCGAACGCGCGCGTCCAGGCGTCGGTGCTTGGCCTCTACGATCCCGACCGATCGCAGTCGGTCAGGCAGCAGGGCGCGGCGAAGTCGTGGAAGGATTTCGAGACGGCGTGGCCGCAGCTGGCCGAGGCCCATGCCAAGGACGGCGGCGCCGGCATGGCGGTCCTCTCCGGGTCTTTTTCGTCGCCAACGCTGGCGCGCCTCGTCACCGAGCTCCGTGCCCGCTATCCCAAGCTGCTGTGGGCGACCCACGACGCCGTCAGCGACGAGAACCGGCTCGCTGGGCTGCGGCAGGCCATCGGTCGCGACGTCGATCTGGTGCTCCGGCTGGATCGAGCGTCGGTGATCCTCGCGCTCGACGCCGACCCGCTGCTCATCGACCCCGAGATGATCCGGCACGCGCGTGGCTTCGCCGACGGCAGGCGTGCGGGCGGTTCCGGCGGCGCGATGAACCGGCTCTATGCGGTTGAAGGCGTCTACTCGCTGACCGGGGCGATGGCGGATCACCGGCTCCGCCTCCAGAGCCGGCTGATCGCCCCGTTCCTCGCCGCGCTCGCTTCACGCCTTGGCGCGCCCGGAGCCGCGAGCCCGACCGGCGGCGGCGTGCCGGGCGTCGACCCGCGCTGGATCGACGCGCTCGCCAAAGATCTTCAGGCGAATCGCGGCAAGAGCCTGATCGTCGCAGGGGAGCGCCAGCCTGCCGCCGTCCACGCGGCGGTCTGTGCGCTGAACACACACCTCGGTAACACGGGCAAGACGGTCAGCTACTACGAGCCGAAGGACGCGTCGGTGCCGAGCGTGAGCGCCCTCGCCTCGCTGGTTTCCGCGATGAAAAGCGGCGCGGTCCAGACGCTCGTCGTCCTCGGCGGCAATCCGGTATTCGATGCCCCTGCCGATCTCGACTTCGCGTCCGCGATGTCGAAGGTCCCTCACACGATTGCCCTTTCGCATTCGGTGGACGAAACGGCGTCGAAGGCGGAGTGGCACATTCCCAGCGCTCATTACCTCGAATCGTGGGGAGACGCGCGCGCGGTCGGAGGTACGCTCAGCGTCGTCCAGCCGCTCATCCTCCCGCTGTTTGGCGGCAAGAGCGCTGTTGAAGTGCTGGGGCTGATGGTCGCAGGTAAGGATCGTCCAGGGTACGAGATCGTCCAGGAGACCTGGAAACGAATCCTCGGCGAGGCCGATTTCGACAGGAAATGGAACCGCGTACTGCATGACGGATTGTTGGCAGGCAGCGAGCTTCCCGAAGTCGTACCCGGTCACACAGGCAATCCCTTCGCGGAGCTCGCGCGCCCGAACGGTGCGGCCGATGCGGGATCGAGTGGTCTGGAGATCGTATTCGTGCCGTCCCCGTCGCTTCACGACGGCCGTTTCGCGAACGACGGGTGGCTGCAGGAGCTTCCCGATCCGCTCACCAAGCTCACCTGGGATAACCCCGCGCTCGTGAGCCCGAAGACGGCGGAGACGCTCAGTCTTGCGAACGAGGAGTTGGTCCGTCTCGATTACGCGGGCCGCTCGCTCGAGCTTCCCGTCTGGATCCTCCCCGGCATGGCGGATGGCGTCGTGGCCCTCACGCTTGGCTACGGTCGCCGGAGCGCGGGAAGGGTTGGGTCCGGTGTCGGGTTTGAGACGTTCACGATCCGAGCTTCCAAGGCACCTGGCTTCGACAGCGGCGTCACAGTCAGCAGGCTCGGGCGCAAGTACCCGCTCTCGGCAACCCAGAACCACGGCAGCATGGAGGGCCGCCCCCTCGTCCGCGAGTCGACGCTGGCCGAGCTTCGGTCGGAATCGGCCTCCGGGCCAGGGCGAGCCGAGAGCACGCCTCCTAGGGATTCTCCACCAACGCCGCATGGCGGAAGAGTCCCCGGCGCACTCGGCGTCTTCGAGGAGGAACCGCGTCACTTCTCACTCTGGAAGGAGCACGTCTACGATCAGGGGCACCAGTGGGGAATGACGATCGACTTGAACTCCTGCATCGGCTGCAACGCATGCATGACGGCGTGTCAGAGCGAGAACAACGTGCCCGTCGTCGGCAAGATTCAGGTCAAGAAATCGCGCGAGATGCACTGGCTGCGGGTGGACCGGTATTTCTCCGGCGAGCCCTCCGGCAGCCCGGAGGTCGTCTTCCAGCCGGTTCCGTGCATGCAGTGCGAAGACGCCCCCTGCGAGCAGGTCTGCCCCGTGGCCGCGACCGTTCACGACGCGCAGGGCCTCAACGTGATGGTCTACAACCGGTGCATCGGAACCCGCTACTGCTCGAACAACTGTCCCTACAAGGTGCGCCGGTTCAATTTCTTCAACTTCACCAAGGACACGCCCGCCATTCTGAAGCTCGCGATGAACCCGGACGTCACCGTTCGCGCGAGGGGCGTCATGGAGAAGTGCACGTACTGCATTCAGAGGATCAACCGGGTGAAGATCGATGCGAAGCTCGCGGGGCGCGAGGTTCGTGACGGCGACGTCAAGACGGCCTGCCAGCAGGCCTGCCCCGCCTCGGCCATCGAGTTCGGAGATCTTCGGGACCAATCGAGCCGTGTCGTGAAGGCGAAGGCTGACCCGCGCAACTACGCGCTCCTCGACGAGCTGAACACAAGGCCCAGGACGACCTATCTGGCCAAGGTGCGCAATCCGAATCCCGATCTCAAGGGCGTGCGAACGGACGCGGGAGCCTGGCGCGCGGGAAAGGACGAAGCCCTCCCGGTATGACCTCCCGTCATCGGCGCCTGCTGGGCACTCTCGCTCTCACGTCTGTCGTCGGCCTCACGGGATGCGCGCGCGGCTGCACGTCGAGCCGTCCTCCCATCCATATCAACCCGAGCATGGACGACCAGCCGAAGGTCCTCCCGCAAACTGCCAGCGGTTTCTTCTACGACGGTGCGTCCATGCGGCAGCCCGTTCCCGGAACCGTTCCAATCGGCGGGCTGAAGGAGGACGGAGCCTTCTTCACCGGAAAGGGGGCCGACGGGCAGTTCGTCGCGACCATCCCCGTTCCCGTGAACGAGACGCTCGTCGAGCGCGGCCACCAGCGCTACGCGATCTATTGCCAGCCTTGCCACGACGCTCGAGGGGACGGCAAGGGGATCCTGTTCCAGCGAGGCAACGTCCCCACCGCCTCGTTCCACCAGGAGAAGATCCTCAAGTACCCGGACGGGCAGATCTTCGACGTCATCACGAACGGGCAAGGGTTGATGTCCGGGTACCGCTGGCCGATCCCTCCCGCGGACAGGTGGGCGATCGTCGCCTACGTGCGAGAGCTCGAACGTAAGCGGTTGGCAAGCGCTGCAGCCGCGCCCCCGGGCGTCAAGTGAGGGAGACACCGTGACGAACGACCTGATGAACCGCGCGATGAACCGCAAGGTGCTGCTTCTTCTGGGTCCCATCGCCGGCATCGTGATGTTCGTCGCGGTAGTGTGGACGGCGAAGGTCTTTGTCGGCCACTACGAATACAGGGAGCCGTACCGCCCTCCGGCCGCGACCGCCGACGCGACGCCGCGCGCCGAGGGACTGGCCGCCGAGAAAGCAGACGCAGACAGCAAGGCGCGCGCAAAGCCCTACGCCGAAGCCGAGTACCGGACCTTTCCGGTCGTTGGAAGCCGCGTGGCGATCTGGGCGGTCGCGCAACTCCACCTACTGTTCGCGGCCTTCGTCCTTGCCGTCCCGATCTTCGCGTTCATCGTCGAGGCGATCGGTTACAAGACCGGAGATCCCCGATACGACCGGCTCGCACACGAGTTCACGAAGCTCCTCTCCGTCTCGTTCTCGCTCACCGCGACCTTCGGAGCGTTCCTGACGTTCATGCTGATCATTCTGTTTCCGAAGTTCACGAATTACCTGATGAGCGTGTTCTCCCCCACCTTTCTCCCGTACGTCCTGCTCTTCTTCGGCGAGGCCTTCTTCCTCTACACCTACTATTACGGGTGGGGGAAGTTCCATCCGCTGGTTCATCTTGGCCTGGGGCTCGGCCTCAACCTCGTGGGCACGGCGATCATGATGATCGCCAATGCCTGGCTCACGTTCATGATGTCGCCGCGCGGGATCTCGGACACAGGGGCCGTTCTCTCCGTTTGGGACGCCGTCTTCAACTACACCTGGATGCCGATCAACGTCCATCGGTTCATCGCGAACATCGCGTTCGGCGGATCGGTCGCCGCCGCCTACGCGGCATTCAAGTTCCTGCAGGCGGAAACCGACGAGGACCGCGCGCACTACGACTGGATGGGATACATCGGCAACTTCGTCGCGATCAGCGCTTTCCTCCCGCTCCCCTTCGCCGGCTACTGGCTCGCGAAAGAGATTTACGCGTTCTCGCAGACGCTCGGGCTCACGATGATGGGCGGGGCCTTCTCGTGGCTCTTCATCATCCAGGCCGTCTTGATCGGGAACCTCTTCCTCGCCGCCAACTACTACCTCTGGCTCGGGATGGGTCGGGTTGAGGGGGTGCAGCCGCTTCAGAAGTTCATCAAGTACCTTCTCATCGGGATCGCGCTCTGTTTCATGGTTTGGGCGACGCCACGATCGATCATCGCGACCGTGTCCGAAGTCCGGGCGATGGGAGGGTCGGCACACCCGGTTCTGGGCTACCTCGGTGTCATGTCCGCCAAGAACACCGCTGTGAACATCCTGATCCTGACGACCTTCATGAGCTTCCTCCTCTACCGCCGCACGGGGAAGGTCGCAGCAGTGTCGTGGGCGAGGACAGGCCATGCGGCGCAGCTCACGATCTTCGCGGCCACCGCGTTATTCGTCATCTTCCTCGGCGTCTACGGGTACTTCGTCGAGGCGACTGTCCGGATCAAGCTCTCCGTGCCGCAGGTCCTCTCGGTCCTTTTCGCGATGGTGTCGATCACCGCTGTCGACGTCTTTCTCTTCCGCGGCGCGCGGAAGACGGGCGAGGTGCGCTGGGGCAGGATCCCGGTGATCTCGCAGTACGTGCTGATCTTCATCGCGGTCACCTTCACCTGGCTCATGGGACTCATGGGCTACGTTCGTTCCGGGCTCCGCCAGCACTGGCACGTCTACGGCGTCATTCGGGACCAGTCGGCTGACGCGTTCACGCCCACGCTTGGCTTTGCGACGAAGGTTGTCTCAGTGACCGTGCTGATGTTCTTCCTCCTGATCGGGGTCGTGTTCTGGATCACGAACCTGCACGACAGGCCCGATTTCGAAGCGCGGACCAAGGCCCGTCGCCGCGAAGGCTCCGGCGGGGTCTCGCCGGAGTTCGCCGTGGAAACTGCCGGCGAACATAGGCCGACGTCATGAGGGTGCCGCTCACACTCCGCCTCGGCGCTCTGGTCCTCGCGACGACCGGGTTCTATACCTATGTCGGCCAGATGGTGCCTCAGAAGGAAGTCCAGCCTCCTCAGGAGACGTCCCTGAAAGGCGACATGACCACGGCCGACATGGTCAAGGTCGGCCGCGAGGTCATGGAAGGTAAGGGCCTCTGCCTTACGTGCCACACGATCGGCAAGACCGGGGCGCTCCGGTTCCCCGACCTCGATGGAGTCGATGCCCGCGCGAAGAGCCGCGTCCCGGGCCTGAACGATGTCGAGTACTTCGCCCAATCGATGTACGAACCCACAGCGTACATCGTGCCGGGATTTCCTCCGGCGATGCCCCCGATCAACAAGCCGCCGATCGGCCTCACCGATCAGGAGATCCTTTGCGTGATCGCGTACCTGCAGACGCTAGGCGGCACGCCGACAGTGACGCTTCAGACGAAACATCACTACAACAGCGGCACGGCTGCGGCGACTCCCGCGCCGTCCGCTACTCCTCCTGGCGTCTCGCCGGGCGGGACGCAGCCTGAGGCTCCACTGAAGGGGGAGAAACGATGAAGATTCCCATCGTTCTCGCCATGGTTGCGGCCTTCGGGCTCCTTCGCTTCCGTCGGGCGCGCCTGCTGGTGTGGGCGGTCGCCTGGTGGGCGGGGATCTACGTCCTCCTCCGATTTGGATTCACCGCCCCGATTCCTGCGTCCGTCGTCTCGCTCTACATGGGAATCGTCACGATCGCGATCCTCGCGTACGTGTCCTCCAGCCAGGAGCGCCGCGAAGAAGTCTCCGGCCCGCTCGTTCGGTTCATGACCGACAAGCGGTACACAGTGCTCCTCGCCGCGACTGCAGTCGCCATACCGGCGCTCGCCGCCGCGAACGTCTACGTCCAGATGACCGCCCCCATCCAGCCTCCTCTCTTCTCGCGGACGGTCCATCCTGCATCGCCTTCCGAGATCACGGTTCACGACAAGAAGATCGAGCTCGACGCCGGAGAGAACCCCTTCCGACATCTCGAGACATCGAATCCGGCAGAGTTCCGCAAACACGTCGAGAACGGGCGCAAGGTCTACTATCAGAACTGCGTCTTCTGTCACGGTGACAACATGGCCGCCAACGGCATGTTCGTACACGGGCTGGACCCGATCCCGACGAACTTCCACGACGTGATCGCACAGCTTCGCGAAACGTTCCTTTTTTGGCGAATCGCGAAGGGAGGCCCCGGCCTTCCTGAGGAGGGGGGCCCCTGGGATACGGCGATGCCCGCCTGGGAGAAATTCCTGAAGGAAGAGGAGATGTGGGATGCCATCCTCTTTCTCTACGATTTCACGGGCCAGAGGCCGCGCGCCAGGGAGGAGACGGCGCACCAATGACCTCTCGCTTGATATCGCGCGGGTGTGTCGCGGTCGCGGTCGCCGGGTTGTGTGCCGCGACGGTGGTGCTGGCGCGCGCGCAGAATCCCGACGTGGGGACCGAGGCGCAACGGGAGTCGGGCAAGAAGCTCTATCTCAGGTACTGCTCGCAGTGCCACGGCGAGAAGGGAGACGGCCAAGGCTACGCCGCCCCGCATCTGAGCCCCACGCCGCGTGACTTCACCGCGGGCAAGTTCAAGATTCGCACGACTCCGACCGGAGCCCTGCCGACCCACCAGGATCTCGTCAACATCATCAGGCGCGGCATGCCCTACACGACGATGCCTGCCTGGCCGACTCTCACGGATCAGGAAGTCTCGGACCTCGCCTACTTCATTACGACCTTCTCCGCCGAGTTCTCCAATCCCGAGAATGCTCCGAAGCCCGTTCCGCTCCCGAGCGCGCCGAGAGCGACGAAGGAGTCTGCCGAGCTCGGAAAGAAGCTCTATGAAGAGACTGGCTGCGTGAAGTGCCACGGTACGCTCGGCCGGGGCGACGGACCTTCGGCTCCAACCCTGAAGGACGACTGGGGCCACCCGATACGCCCAGCGGACCTCGCGCAGAGCTGGACGTTCCGGGGAGGGTCGTCCCGGGAGGACATCTTCAGGACGATGAGCACGGGGTTCAACGGCACTCCCATGCCGGGATTCGTCGACGCGCTCAAGCCCGAGCAACGATGGGCGATCACAGACTTCATCGCCTCTCTCTCGGGAGAGAACGGGCCGGGCTACTCCAACCTCGTTATCGCCAAGCACGTCCAGGATCAGATCGACCTGACGAAAGGGACCGCGAACTTCGAATCCGCTCGTGTGGCTCGCTTCCCAATCATCGGGCAGATCATGGAGCCCGGCCGCGCGTTCCGCCCTGCGACGACCTCCGTGACCGTTCAGGCAATCTACGATGCCGAGTCGATCGCGCTCCTCGTTCGATGGCACGACGTGAGCGCGGAGAAGGCGGGGAAGAATGGGCCGTCGCTTCCCGTTCCGCCCGCGGAGGAAGAGGAAGCGGCTGCCGCACCTGCGGGCGAGACCTCGAAGAGCCCCTTTGGCGAGGAGGAGGTCGCCCCGACACCCGCCGGCCAGGGTCAGAAGCCAGGAGTTCCCCGGGATCCCTTTGCGGAAGCGGCCGCCGAGCCTACCGTCCCGCCATCCGAGTTCTCAGACGCCGTTTCGATCCAGATTCCCTCGCAGGTGCCGACCGGCGCCCGCAAGCCCTACTTCATCTTCGGCGACGCCCAGAACTCGGTAGATCTCTGGTTCTTCGATCTGGCCCGGCCCAACCCTCTCCAGTTCACCGGCCGGGGAAGTGCGGATATCACGGCGAACGACACGGGCGATGTCAGCGGCGTCGCGAGCTACGACCAGGGCGAATGGTCGGTCATCTTCAACCGGCCCCTCCGCGCAGCGGGCGCCCCGTTCGCGCCCCAACAGTTCATGCCGATCGCGTTCTCGGTCTGGGACGGATTGTCACGCGAGCGCGGCAACAGGCGAGGTCTCACGGTCTGGTACTCTCTCTACGTCGAGCCCGAAAACGTCCCCTCGGCCGCAGGCCCGATGATCAAGACGGCACTCTTCATCCTTGTCTTCGAGCTGATTCTGATCGGTTGGGTACGTTGGCGTTACGGCTCCGGCGCCCAGGGCGAGCGTGGCCGTCAACCGGCCCAGCCAGCAACCACGAGAGCATGAAAGCTTGTGAACCAGTTTCGCCGCGAGCGAGCGCAGCGGGCCCTTGGGGCCCCCGCGAGCGAGCGTGTGACGGGGTCCGCGGCGCGCGTAGTATGCGCGCTGGGGTGGCTATGGGGGTTCGGGGGACGAAGTCCCCCGATGAAAAGAGGATCCGATGTACAAGAGCATCTACGTTCCCGTCGATAACTCGGACCATTCCAACCGCGCTATCGCGTGCGCCGTCGGGCTGGGCAAGGCGTACTCGGCGAAACTGGTTGGCTGCCATGTCTACGCTGCGAAACTGCACGACTATCGCTTCAGGCAAATGGAGTACACCCTGCCCGAGGAGTACATCGACGAGGTGGAACTGGAGCGCCAGCGGAAAATCCACGACAGCCTGATCACGATGGGCCTCAAGCTGATCTCCGACAGCTATCTCGATGGCATGTCGCGCCTCTGTGGGGAGTCTGGTCTCGAGTTCGAGCCGCGGATGATGGATGGGAAACATCACACCGAGATCCTCAGGGATCTCGCCGGCTCACCGCACGACCTGATCGTGATCGGCGCATTAGGGATCGGGCGCGCACGGGACAGTGTGATCGGTTCGGTCTGCGAACGCGTCGCCCGACAATCCGACCGCGATGTCTGGGTCGTCAAGCACGTCCCGGAACCGGGCGAGGCGGAGCGCGACACGATCCTGGTCGGCATCGACGGCAGCCCCCAGTCATTCGGCGCGCTGATGACCGCGATCGAACTGGCACGCACGTTCGGCAAGAAGGTAGAAGCGATCGCAGTGTACGACCCGTATCTGCACTACTCCGTCTTCAACGGCATCGTCAACGTCCTCACCGAGCAGGCGGCGAAGGTCTTCCGCTTCGAGGAGCAGAATCAGCTCCACGAGGAGATCATCGACACCGGCCTCGCGCAGATCTATCAGTCGCATCTCGAGATCGGCGAGCGGATGGGGAACGAGGCGGGCGTCGCGATCAAGAAAACGCTCCTCGACGGCAAGCCGTTCCAGAAGATCATCGACCACGCCCGCAAGACGAACCCCTGGCTCATCGTGCTGGGGCGGATCGGCGTCCACAGCCCGAAGGACGAGGCTGGGCTGGGAAGCAACGTCGAGAACATCCTCCGCGCCGCACCCTGCGATGTTCTCCTGTCGACGCGCCTCGAGGTACCGCGCCTCGACGTGCGCGCCGAGGAGACCGTCCGATGGACGCCCGAAGCCGAGGCGCGCATGACGCACGTTCCCGAACAGGTCAAGGGGATCGCCCGCACCGGAGTCCTTCGCCTGGCGCTCGAGAAGGGGCATTCGGTGGTCACGAGCGCGGTGATCGACGAAGCGATGGACCGTTTCATGCCGAAGAGCGCTTCGGCCGCGACCAAGGCGCTGGCCGAGGCCGTAGCTCTCGAGCGGGCGAAGTCCGGCGCCGTGTCGATGTGCCGGGCGTGCGGCGTCACGGCCACGCAGAGCCACCCTGTGAAGTGCACCGTCTGCGGCGCCTCGGATTTCGAGGTGATCTCCCCCGAGATGATCGAGAAGATCGCGGCGGTAGAGGGAGGTCTTCAGGAAGAGACCACCTACGACGGGCGCAAGCTCCGATGGTCGGAGGACGCCAGGAAGGGCCTCTGGACCATGAAGAACGCCTATCAGCGCCGTCGCGTGAAGGCGCGTGTGGAAAAGCGCGCGCGGATGATGAAGCTCGACGCGATCACCCTCGAATTCGCCCGACAGGTGATCGAGGAGGAGACGGGGGCGCCGCTCGAGATCCAGGCTCCGTCCGCCGAGGTGACCCGAGCGCGGCCGGCTGATGCCGCCGGCAACGGCAATGGCGCAGGGAGCGAGCCAAGGCTGATCGCACGCGACGACAAGAAGAACCCGCTGATTTCGACGTTCGACTGGACGAACGACGCGACGCAGAGGATCTTCCGGGTCCCGGCCGGTTTCATGCGGAGCAAGACGCAGGAGAGGATCGAGGAGCTTGCGCGGGAGCGCGCCGCGGCAGCGATTGACCTCGCGCTCGTCGAGGAAGGAATCGAGATCGGCAAGCGCATGATGGCCGAGATGATCGCGAGCTATTCCGGGCCAGCTGCGAGTGCTGGAGTTGCGGCGCCCGCGGCTACCAACGGGGACGCCTATCTCAACGAGGTGAGATCGGCGAATGCACCCAGCGCGTCCGGCGAACATCGCTAGGCTGCCGAGCGAAGCGAGGCGGCAAGCCCGAAGGGCGTCGCGCCGAAGGCGCGTGATGCGCGTGGGGGTGGGGCCCCACGCGCATTAAAGAAAGCAGACAAAGTCCCGCCAAGGTGTCGGCCTATCGCTTCTGCCGCACGGACGACATCGGACTTCTCGTTGACGCGCTGAATCGCTGCTGGGCGCCGTACTTTCCCGACGAGCCGTCGATGACGCCAGCCGCGTTCAAGCGATCAATCCGCGATCTTCAGGTCTGGTGCAGCAGCTGCATGGTTGCTTTCTCGGGTTCGGATCCGATCGGCGTCCTGATCGGCGCCAAGCGGCCCTCTGGTACTCTCGTTCACAAGATCGCCGTCCATCCCGATCATCGGCGGCAGGGTCATGGCCGTCACCTACTCACCTCGCTCAGCTCGAAGCTCGCGATTCTCGGCCCCCCCCGAATCATCGCCGAGGTCCCCGAGACTCTCGTCCCTGCCTGCGAGTTGTTCAGCGCAAGCGGATACATCGAGGAAGTGGTCCTCACAGACTACGTCCTGCAGTGTGAAGAGAACGGTGTGCGGGAGCCGGCGAACGAGCGACAGCGAGTGAGCCACGCGAGCGGAGCGGGGAACAGGGGCCCCGCGAGCGAGCGTGTAGGGGGGGCCGGCGGGGCGAAGCCCCCCGGTCTATACGACGGCCGGTTCGTGATCCCTGTCACGGTCGACGATCTCGCCGCCAATGGTCTGCTTGGAGAGGCTCATCCGCAGACGTGCTGGGAGCGCTCGGTCGAGACACTCACGGCAAGGAAGGACGACATCGCAGGGCTCGCCGTCGCCTCCGACGAGCGAATCGAGGCCTACCTTCTTTATGTGAAGCCCAGAGTGGGCCCGGAGGGGAACGCAGAGGCGGGTCCGCGGGCGAGCGCCCCGACGGCGGAGATTGTGTCGCTCCGCACGTTCATCGAGGACGGTGGAGCCCGTCTGAAGCAACTGCTCTCTCGACTCCGCGCGCGACGCATGAGGACCTTCTGGTTCCCGAAGGTCCATCCGGCGGAGATCTCAAAGGAGTTGCTGGAGACGCTCGGTTTCCGCCCCGCCGGCGGGCATCTACTCTACGCAGCGAGGGCGCGTTCCGATTAGGCCCGCCCTGCGCTCGAGACCTCACCTCCCGCGCAGGACGCGCCCGCGATCTATTGTGTGGGCCTCGTTCGACGCTGCGGTCGAAGTAATGTTAGCGAAGACCGCAGGCGATCGGCGTACCGCGCGTCGTTTGTGTCCGTGTAGGGTGCGAAATCTGGATTACGCCGCCAGGACGTACTCGCGAACCACCACGTAACACAGCGAGAAGAACACGAAGCCTCCAGCCTTAGCCAGGCTCGCGCAGTTGCTCGCGTTTCGCATTGAAGATCCCTGGGTGGGCGGATTCCGCCGATACCGATTGCGAAAGAATGCTTCCTCGTGCTCAGCCGTTTACGTGAGCGGCGCCGCCGTTGCATCAAACCGAACGTCGATGGGTTCAGGCATTCCGATTGCCAACGACGGTACCGAGCCATGACATCCACGAATGAAGGGCTCAATGCAGGACAGCAGCCGCCCGATGTCAGAGGACAACGGCGATATGGAGTGTATCGGCAGCTTCGGGCGCTCAGTGCCATGCGACCCCGTCAGATTGCCGCTTTACTGACGAAAGCGTATGACGATTGGTTTACAGATGGGGCCGCACGGCTCGGGGCGGCACTCGCGTACTTTACGCTGTTCTCTGTCGCGCCTGTCCTGATCGTGGTCACCGGTGTCGTGGGGTTGTTCATTGGCCATGCCGCCGCGCAAGGACAAGTCGCGCCGTGGCTGCAGCGCTTCTTGAGTCCAGAAGGGGCGAACGCGGCGGAGCTCATGTTGAAACAGGCTGCCACGCCGGCTGGTGGCATATTGACGACAGCTGGTGGCTTGCTGACACTGTTTCTGGGGACATCGGCATTGATCGGTGAACTGCGTCAATCCATGAACATCGTCTGGCGCGTACAACCGCCTCCATCCCAGAACACTGGAATAGTCGCTTCGATCCGGGCGCTGCTGGGTGACAGGCTCTATGCATTCCTCATTGTGATCGCCGCTGGCCTGCTGGTCCTCGTTTCGCTCGTCGTGAACACGACCGTCACGGTGATGGCGACCTACTTCCAAGGCTGGCTGCCGATACCGGCGGCGGTGCTTCAGATCGCCAACGTCACTGTGAGCTTCGCGCTGATGGCGACGGTGTTTACGCTCGTGTACAAGATAGTTCCTGACGCACATGTCTCGTGGGGCGACGCATGCGTCGGGGCATTGATAACAGCGCTTCTGTTCGTTCTCGGCACCGTGGCGCTGTCGACATTCGTAGGGACGGCGGGCGGTTCGTCAGTGTACGGCACGGCAGCGAGTGTGTTGGCGTTGCTGATGTGGGTGTACTACTCCGCACAGGTGTTCTTCTTCGGAGCGGAAGTCACGCGAATCTTCGCCAACGAGTATGGGGCTGGCATCATCCCGCATCACCGCTCCCTCGGTGCTTTGTGGCGCAGGAATGCACGGTGAAATGCATCCAGGCCTTCAGCCCCACGAAACCTCGTCCAGTGATATCGCATGTCATTGATCGTCGATCACCTGGCCAGTGAACAACATTCGAGATCGGGGTCGTTTCATCCTACGTGAGTCTCGCCGTGCGCTCCGATATCAAAATGAATCCGGTGACACGAGCCACCTCGTTCGACGAAACGCCGTCTTAACTCACCGGACCGAGCGCCTAAATCGCAGATTCGGCGCGGGTGGGAATCGAAGGGAAACGACCCATGAGGAATCAACCAGCCTCTGCTCATGATGATCGAATCGATCGACGACGGTTTCTCGAACGTCTCGGGAAAAGAGCGATAGTGGCGCCGCTAGCTGCTTCGATGGGGAAGCGGCTGGCGAACGCCGGCCAAACGGACACCACGGTTCCGGGGGATTTCGGTCGAATGTTCCGACTTCCACCTTTTGCGCCACCAACCGATCAAGTGCGCGAGGCGCTCCTCGAGCTGGGCGAGCCCGGCGGCCTCATGGATGCCAAAGACGATCTTGCTGCAGGTCCAGTGGCTCTGATTGCCGATCCGGCATTGAGCGTCGTGAACCGGAACAGTTCCAGTCACACCGCCGGTATCACATTCCTGGGACAGTTCCTCGATCACGACATGACATTCGACGCGACGTCTCGTCTCGGCTTCCCGACGCAACCGGTACGCTCCCCGAACGCCCGCACACCGTTCTTCGATTTGGATTCGGTCTACGCCGGCGGCCCAGCAGGTACCCCCGAGCTGTACGATGCAGTGGACACTGCAAAGCTGCGGGTCGATTACGGCGGACAGTTCGAGGACTTGCCGCGAAATCCCGCCACCCTCGTGGCGATCGTTGGCGACCCCCGGAACGACGAAAACCTGATCATCGCGGGGCTTCACGCCGCGTGTCTGCTGTTCCACAACCGTGCGGTCGATGAACTGCGATCTCGGATTCCGTCACTCTCCGACGAAGAGACCTTTTTCAGAGCGCGTCGGCTTCTGACCTGGCACTTCCAGTGGATCATCCTTCACGAGTTTCTTCCAGCGGTTGTCGGTCAGACGATGGTGGACGCGGTGCTTTCGAAAGGCCGACGCTTCTACAATCCCCGCCGCGACGAAGCCTTCATCCCTGTCGAATTCCAGATCGCATATCGCTTCGGCCACAGCATGGTGCGCCCGTCGTACCGCGCGAATCTCAAAGGCGATGGCGGGAAGTCCTTTTTCGGAATGATCTTCGACCCGGCCGGCGAGGGCAGTGCGGATCCCATTGATCTACGCGGCGGGGTGAGAGCTCCACGGCGATTCGTCGGCTGGCAGACGTTCTTCGACTTCGGCGGAACTCTGACCGGGGACACGCGGCCAAACAAGAGAATCGATACGAAGATCTCCACGCCGCTGTTTCGACTGCCACTCGGCGCGATCCCGAGCGGTACTCCTCCGACGTCATTGATGCAGCGAAATCTATTGCGGTGTCTGACGTGGAACCTCCCGTCGGGGCAGAGAATCGCGCGAGAGATCGGCGTTCCCTCGCTTGCGGCCGCCGATCTCGCCGAGCTCCATCCGATCCTCGCGGGATTCATCGACTCCACGCCGCTCTTTTACTACATCCTCAAAGAAGCTGAAGTCATCGAGGATGGCGAGCGCCTCGGACCTGTCGGGGCGTGCATGGTCGCGGAAGTGTTCGTGGGCCTGCTTCAGACAGATCCGACTTCATATCTGAATGTCGAGCCCACCTGGAGACCGAGCCTGCCTACGAGATTCGGGATTCCCGACGACTTCCGAATGACAGACTTTCTGACGTTCGCTCGCGTCGATCCAGCAAGTCGAGGGCAATAGCGGACATGCGCGCGGCGGCCGCACACAGCGGGAAACAGGCAGATGTCCCTGCTGAAAACTCGATTCTGGTTGCCACTGTTGCAGTTGCTGGCCGCCGTGGGTACGCTGCCCGCGATGACGTCCGCCTTCGTTGCGTTCCGTCTGATACCGCGGCGAGCAGACACCTCGACGCTTCCGGCTTGGGGACCCCATATCGAAATCACCGAGGTGGTGGACAGCTGTCTGGCGCCTGATCACAGGTACTTCGAGGTGCAGGATGGCCAACGCCGTGGAGGAGAACACCGATGAACGTCTGTGATGCCCCTGTGATCCGAACTGCCGCCCTCGTCGCGACGCTGGCGTGCGCCTGGCCTGTATCTCCGACTGTCGCACAAGGAACGACCGCCGATATTGTCGGCATCGTTGTGGATTCATCGGGCTCTGTGCTGCCCGGGGTGACGGCTACCGCGACGAACCGGGCGACGCGTGCAGTCCATACCGCCGTCACGGACGAGACCGGCACGTACCATCTACTGCTGCTGCCGGTCGGGACTTATACGGTGACCGTCGAACTACAGGGTTTCAAGAAAGCGACGACGGATGTCACGCTGGCGGTCGGCGATCGCTTCCGCTTTGATCCGAAGCTCGAAGTTGGAGGCGTCGAGGAATCGGTAAAGGTCATCGCCGAGTCGCCGCTCCTCCAGACGCAGACGTCGACAATGAGCACGCTCACCGATGCCCGCGCGATGCAGGACTTGCCGCTGAACGGCCGCAATTTCATTCGGCTTGCGCAGATCAACCCTGGCGCCTACGAGGGACCACCCGCGGCGCTGAGCAGCGGAAACCGGCCCGACGACCGGCGGCAATCCTCTGCGTTGTCGATCAACGGCGGAGATCCCTCGAACAACAACTTCCTGATCGACGGCATCGACAACAACGAGCGGTTCATCGGCACAGTGATCGTCCGGCCCAACGTGGACGCCATCCACGAGATGAAGGTCGATTCAAACAACTTCTCGGCCGACCAGGGTAGGTCGGCTGGCGGAGTGATCAACATTCTGACCAAGTCAGGCACCAATGACATGCACGGCTCGAGCTACTTGTTCTACCGCAACGAGGCGCTCGACTCGATCGACTACTTCGCGCGCGGCCGCGACAAGCCCGCCTACGATCTGAAGCAGTTCGGCGGCAGCCTGGGAGGTCCCATCCTGGCAAATCGCACGTTCTTCTTCGGCGACTACGCTGGACTGCGGGTCAAGGAGGGGCAAACCTTCACCAGCACGGTTCCGACCGCACCGATGCGGGCGGGGAATTTCTCCGGCGTCGCCGATATCTACGATCCGTTCACAGGACTGCAGTTTCCCGGCAACGTGATTCCGGGGGATCGTATCGATCCGGCGGCCGCCGCGATCCTCAACCTCGTACCTCTGCCGCAGACGAATGCGACCGTCAACAATTACACCCTCAGCCCGTCGAAAACGCAGGACGACGACAGCTTCGACGTGCGGATCGATCACCGATTCAGTCAATCGAACTCTCTGTTTGGACGCTACTCATTCAACAACACAACGACGGTGGTTCCCGAGCTCTTTCCATCTGTGAACGGCGTAAACGCCGGCGGCGGCCCCAATTTCCCAGGGACGGCGAAGCAACGGGCGCAGCAACTCGGTGTCGGCTTGAACCGTACCTGGACGGCGGCACTGCTCCTGGAAGTCAAGGGTGGGTTCTCGCGCTACAACGCGGACACGGTGCCTACTAATTACGGCAGGAACGTGTCGGAACAGGTTGGAATTCCCGGGATCAACTTCGATGCCGACAGCAGCGGCCTTGTGCGTTTGCCGATCGCCGGCTATTTCACCCTGGGTGACGCCACGTTCATTCCTTTGTTGAACGAGAACACGGTGTACCAGGGACTTGCCAACCTCATCTACCTTCGCGGCGCCCACACACTGAAGGTGGGGACCGACATCAAGTTCCGGGATTTCTTCGCGTTCCAAAGCAATCAGGCCCGCGGCCAGTTCTCCTTCAACGCAAATTTCACAAGCAACCGCGGCGCTCCCGGCACCGGCAATTCGATTGCGTCGTTCCTGCTCGGGTACCCGTCGGCCACCGTGCGGACGAAGTACCTTGCCGAGCCGACGTACTCGGCAAACGAGCTGTCTGGCTATATACAGGACGACTGGCGCGCTCGTTCGTGGCTCACGCTGAACCTTGGCCTCCGTTACGACTACTATGCGCCGTTGACTGAGGCTGACAACCAAATCTCCAACATCGATCTCGCGGCCGGTGTGATCAGGACGGCGGGAGAGGGCGGGTTCTCCGAAAGTGCGGGGGTGAAGCCGGATCACGGAAACATCTCCCCGCGAGTTGGGTTTGCGGCAACGCTCAACAAGGACACCGTCGTGCGCGGCGGCTATGCCCTGTCGTTCTCTCCACCCTTCGTTGGCACCCCGCTCGCGTTTCGCAATCCGCCGTTCGTCAACCTGGTCAACATCAGTCCCTCCACCTTCGCTCCGATCAATCGACTGTCCGAGGGATTGCCAGCTCTCACACCGGCCGACGCGGCCAATCCGACCGGCAATTTGGCGCCCGTCGCGTTCGACCTGCAGATCCCCTATGTGCACCAGTTCAACGTTACGGTGCAGCGTCAGTTGCCGTGGGAGATGGCCCTGACGGGGGCATTCGTCGGTTCGTACAGGCGCGACGAGGTGACGTCGCTGCAAATCAACAACGCCCCGCCTGGGCAAGGAAGCATTGCCGCCCGACGACCTTTCCGCAACGTGTTCCCGAACGTGGGTGGGATTGCCCTCACCATGAATGCCGGGACCACCGACTACCGCGCCATGCATGTCCTCCTTGAGCGACGGTTCGGCGGCGGTTGGGGCGCGCGTGCGGCGTATACGCTGGCGAAGTCGGACGGGACGCAGCCGAACGGCCAGTACCCGTTCAGCGACATTCCACCGGGCACGAACCCGTTCCCGGCTCTGCTGGATGCCATCGTCTTCGAAAGAGGACCCAGTCCCACGGCATCCGCGTCTGGAACAAGCGGCCAGGATATCCGTCACCGAATGGTGATCAGTTTCAACTACGAACTGCCGTTCGCGCGCAATGCGAAAGGGGGGACCGCGATTCTCACCAAGGGCTGGCAGCTGAATCTGATTAGCGTCATGCAATCGGGCACGCCATTCACAATCACCAATTCGGCGGCTCGGTCGAACACGGGGGGAGGTGACCGCCCGAATCAGATCGGAGACCCCGAGTTGCCAGAGAGCGAGCGCACCGTGACCCGCTGGTTCAACACCGCCGCGTTCGAAGCGCAGCCCCTGAATACCTTGGGTAATGTCGCGCTTAACAGCCTGCGCGGCCCGGGACTGGTCACATGGGATCTCTCACTGTTCAAGTCGTTCGATGCCGGGCCTGCACGAGCGCAGTTCCGCATCGAGACGTTCAACCTTTTTAACCGGGCGAACTTCGATAATCCCGGCGGCGCGTTCGGTAGCGCGACCTTCGGGGTGATCAGCGCGACGAGAACTCGCGCTCGCAACATTCAGCTGGCACTCAAACTGCTCTTCTAACCGTCCCGGTACTTCGCGGCATGTACGATCTCCAATCGGAGACCGGCCTCAGCTACACCATAGACCCGCGAACCGGACGTTTCCTCATGCTCCCGCTCGCGGCGACCGACGCCGCGGCGCCGCGCACCAGCTTTCGCATTGTCCTCAACTGGGCCGCCCATCTCCAGCCGCGCGGCGGGGCCGAGCAATAGGCCAGGCTGCGCTTCGAGAGGGCAACGATGACCACCGCGACATCACGGAGTTGATCGCCGAGGTCCGCGGCGGCAATCGGGCGCCGCGGACGATCTCTCGATCGCGTGTATCGCGAGACGAGCAAGCTCGCCGGTTCGCACATGAGGAATGGGGGTCGTCCCCGAGGTGCTGCGCCCGTATATGGGCGGGATGGAACAACTCACACCCCGCTGACGTCTTGGTGTTGACAGCCGACACCAACACCGTTTAGTGTCGGATGCCGACACCATGCCACGGCAAACGATTCCGGACCTGCTTCCCGGCACGCTCGACCTGTTGATCCTGCGGACGCTGCAGACCGACCCGATGCACGGCTGGGCGATCTCGGAGCGCATCCAGCAGATTTCGCACGACGTGCTGCAGATCAACCAGGGCTCCCTCTATCCGGCGCTGCATCGGCTCGAGCACCAGGGATGGATCGACGCGGAATGGCGCGTCTCGGAGCTGGGACGGCGCGCGAAGTACTACCGCCTCACCGCTTCGGGCCGGCGCCAGCTTTCGATCGAAGCCGGCGAGTGGGAGCGGATGTCAGCGGCGATCGACCGCGTCTTGAAGTTCGCCTGAGCCCGTTAGAAGCTATTGCAATAATCGGCCGTCGCAGTCGCGCGAGCGAGCGCAGCGAGACGAGCCACGCGAACGGAGCGCGCCGGCGAAGCGGCGCGCGAGAGAGCGTGTAGGAGGGGCCGGCGGGGCGAAGCCCCCGGATGAAACAATGACGTTCAGC
>JBKPCD010000063.1:0-25558 GCA_046727175.1 Acidobacteriota bacterium
ATACAGACTTCTTCCATCGTCATCTCAACGGCCGTCCACGACTGATTGTTGCGCTCGTTGCCCTTTTCGGGATTCTCGGGTTCGCGGCGGCGGGGTGGCTGGCCTGGTTCAGCTACGACCTGACCGCCAACCTGCCGACGCGTGATCTGTTGCGCGGGATCGGCGAGATGGCTCAGGCGACGACGATTTACGACGCATCCGATCGCCCGACCTTCACAATATTCAAAGAACAGCGGATCGAAGTGCCGCTGAACCGCGTTTCACAGAACTTGATCAAGGCGGTGCTTTCCGTCGAGGACCAGCGTTTCTTCGATCACAGCGGCATCGATACGGTACGCGTTGCCGCGGCCGTGATGCGAAACATTCGGGAAGGGCGCCGTGCCGAAGGCGGCAGCACGATCACGCAGCAGCTCGCGAGACAGACGTTCCTGAGCCGCGACAAGACCTACCGGCGCAAGCTGAAAGAAATCATCCTTGCTGCCTACATCGAACAGACCTACCCGAAGCAGGAGATTCTCGAGCTGTACTTGAACAAGGTGTACTTCGGTGACGGCCTCTACGGCGTAGAAGCTGCATCGCGCGGCTACTTCGGGAAGAACGCCAGCGACCTGTCAGTCGACGAGGCGGCACTTCTCGCGGGCCTGATCCGATCACCTTCGAGCTACGCGCCAACGGTCAACCTCGAACGCGCAATCGCGCGGCGAAATGTCGTGCTGCAGACGATGGTGGCCTCGGGAGCGATCGACGAGGCGACGGCGGCTCGCGCAAGAAAGGCCCGAGTCAAGTTAACCAACGCGCTCGAAATAAAAGAGACGTTTGGTCTGTACTTCAAGGAGCAAGTCAGGCGCGATCTGGTCGAGCGGTTCGGCTGGCAGCGCGTGTACCAGGGCGGGCTCCGCGTCTACACGACCATCGATCCCGATCTGCAGAAACAGGCGGAGGCCCTGCTCGAGGACGGACTGCAAGAAATCGAACACCGCCGCAGCTTCAAGCATCCGCCCCGTGGAAAAGAGGGCACGATTCGCGACGGCGATCGTCCTGACTACCTGCAGGGCGCACTCGTAGCGCTCGACCCAACGAACGGCTACGTGCGCGCAATGATCGGGGGGCGCAACTTCACAGAGAGTCGATTCAACCGTGTGGTCCAGGCGAAGCGTCAGGCGGGATCCGCATTCAAGCCGTTCGTCTATGCGACGGCGCTCGAAGGCGGGTACTCGCCCGCGTCGCTCATCACGGACCTCGACAATCCGGTTCTGACGGCGCAGGGCGAGTGGATGCCTGAAGACGAACACTCGGACGCGGATTCGCTGACGCTGCGATCTGCGCTGCGGACCTCCAGCAATCGTGCAGCCGTCCAGTTGCTCAATTCCGTCGGGATTCCGAATGCCGTCAGCTACGCTCAGAAGCTGAACGTCGGAACACCGCCCAGCGTTCCCTCGCTGGCGCTCGGCGCCGGCGACGTGACCCTGATGTCCCTCACGGCCGCGTACGGCGCGTTTGCCAGCGCCGGAATTGTCCGTGATCCGGTCCTGATTCGACGCGTCGAGGATCGCGATGGCAAGACGCTCTATCAGGACGAGAGCAAGTCGCGTCGCGCGATCAGTGAATCGACCGCGTTCCTGATGGCAAGCATGCTCTCGGATGTCGTGAATGCGGGGACCGCATACCGCGCGCGCCAGGTCGGATTCACTCTGCCCGCAGCCGGCAAGACGGGCACGACCAACGACTACGTCGACGCATGGTTTGTCGGCTTTACGCCACGCATCGTCACGGGCGTGTGGGTCGGGTTCGATCAGCCAAAGACGATCATCGCCAACGGATACGGCGGAGAGCTGGCCGTTCCGATCTGGGCGAGCTTCATGAAGAAGGCGACCCGGGGGGACAAGCCGGAGTGGTTCAAGGCGCCGCGGAACATCGTGTCGGTCGAGGTTTGCCGCGTCTCGGGCAAGCTGCCGGTTCACGGCTGTGAAACCGCGCTGGTCACCACCAAGGACGGCATGCTCGAAACGCGTTCGATGGTTTACACCGACTACTTCGTGCGTGGTACCGAGCCCACCGACTATTGTCCTGTGCATAGCGCCCCGTCGGTTCTGGAGCAAGTGGCGGGTGCGTCAGGAAAGCACTCGCCGACGCCGATACCGGCGGACTCGTCTCCGATGCCGGCACCGCCGCCTGCGAGTACCAGCGGCGCATCGCCGAACCAACCGGCTGCGACTCCCGACAAATCGCACGTGGAGCCGGAGGCCGAACAGCCCAAGAAGAAGCGCGGCTTCTGGTCGCGAGTCTTTGGAGTCGGTGGCGACAAGAAGAAGGACGAAGACAAAAAACGCGAAGAGGAGAAGGGCCGACGACCCGGCGGTTAGCCACGCGTCCTATCGATGCCATTCTCGAACGTCCGCGGCCATCGTCGTGTCCTTGACCTCATCGCTGACGCCGCACTGCGCGGATCCCTGCCGCCCAGCCTGATCTTTGCCGGACCCGAAGGCGTAGGGAAACGCCTCGCCGCGCTCGCCCTCGCGCAATTCCTCAACTGCCCGAACGTTTCAGCGAAACCCGTACCGAATGAGGACGTCATTGACGATCTGTTCGGTCCGCGCACCGGCCCGCCCCGAGCGGAGCCGACGGGCGCATCGCCGCCAGCCGCGACGGACGCGTGTGGAACCTGCCGTTCCTGCGCTCGCATTGCCCGCGGTGTTCACGCCGACATACTTCTGATCGAGCCGGGAGAGACTGGAGCGATCAAGGTCGACCAGGTTCGCGAGGCGATTGACAAGTCCGCCTATCGGCCGTTCGAGGGCCGACGACGGGTAGTGATCGTTGACGATGCCGATGCGCTGCTGCCAGAGGCGCAGAACGCGCTGCTGAAAACGCTCGAAGAGCCGCCGGCCGCCTCGAGCTTCGTGCTGGTAACGTCGCGTCCGGACCTGCTCCTGCCGACTGTGCAGTCGCGGTGTCAGCGGCTGCGCTTCGGAGGTCTGACTCCGGATGAAATTGCAGACGTGCTCATTCAGCGTCACGGATACAATGTGTCTGATGCCCGCGCCGCGGCGTCGGTCTCGGACGGAAGTGTAGCCGCGGCGCTCGACGAGGCGTCCGAGGAATTCGCGGACGCGCGCGAAGCCGCAACCCGCCTGCTGCAAGGGGTTGCGGCATCTTCCGATCCGCGCCGCCGGCTCGATGGCGCGAAGGTCCTTCTGGGAACCCGCGCCGGCCCCGACCGGGACGAGCTGGCTCGCCGCCTGCGGGCGTTGTCGTCGTTGCTTCGTGATGTTGGTGTCCTGCTTTCCCGTGCGGACGAGCGGTGCCTCGCGAATGCCGACCTGAAGCCGCTGCTGCGCGGCCTCGTGACGGCGTTCGACGCGGACCGTGTCGTCGGCGCGTTTTCAGCGGTCGACCGTGCGCTCGAGGCGCTCGAACGGAACGCAAGCCCGAAGATCGTAGCTGACTGGCTGGCGTTCCAGATCTAGAACGCATTCGAGTGCGTGCAGTTCGGCCGGGATAGAGATCAGCGATGAGCTCCGGGCCCGCACGCCCGTACGTCAGCGTCAAGTTCACGCCGGTTGGCCGTACGTACACCTTCCTCCTGCCCGACCTTGCGCTCGATGCTCCCGACGCCGCGGAGGGAAGCACTACCAAACCGGCAGAGGATGCGCAGTCGTCCTCGAGTCCGCTCGCGCCAGGCACACCGCCACTCGCGGCCGGTGATGCCGTCATCGTCCAAACGTCCGAAGGACAAGCTGTCGGCACGGTGACGCGCGCGATTCCATCCATTGCTGCCCGCAAGCGTCCGCCCGACGAGTCCTCGTCGAAAGTCGTGCGCCGTGCGACGCGTGAGGACGTGCTGACACGGTTGAAACACCAGCAGCGGGAGCAAGAGGCGCATCGGATCTGTCTGCTCAAGATTCGCGAGCGCAATCTCGGGATGAAGCTGACCCGCGTCGAGCAGCTCTTCGACGGGTCGCGGCTGATTTTTTATTACACCGCGGAGGGGCGTGTCGACTTCCGTGAGCTCGTGCGGGATCTGGCCGCGCATTTTCGGACGCGCATCGAGATGCGGCAGATCGGGGTGCGCGACGAAGCGCGCATGCTCGGCGGGTATGGGTCCTGCGGACGTCCGCTGTGCTGCACGACCTGGCTGCAATCGTTCGAGCCCATCTCGATCAAGATGGCGAAGCAGCAGAACCTCAGCCTGAACCCATCGAAGCTGTCCGGCATGTGCGGCCGCCTGAAGTGCTGCCTGCGATACGAGCTCCCGAACGGCAAGGGTGTCGTTCACGGCGGGTGCGCCGACGAGGGCGGCTGCGGGTCGTGCGACAACCCGACGGGTCCCGGAACGAGCGGCTGCGGGTCCTGCGGCAGCGGGGGCTGCGGACGCTGCACATGATCGACAGGCCCCGGGTTGCCATCACGGTCGGCGATCCGGCCGGAATCGGACCGGAGATCGCGCGCAAAGCCGCTGAGGCTCGCGAAGTTCAACGCATTTGCGAGCCAGTTCTCTACGGACCATTCACTGACGCGGGGCTGCGAGCGTTCAGGATCGGCGAGGTCTCGGACGCGGCCGGTCGTGCCGCGTACGGGGCGATCGTCTCGGCCGTTCGCGATGCGCTCGACGGCCGTGTCGCGGCAATCGCCACGGCGCCCATCAACAAAAAGGCGTTCGCAGCCGCCGCCCTGCCCTGGCCGGGTCACACGGAGCTGCTCGCACATCTCACCGGCGCGCGTCGCGTCGCGATGATGTTCCATGCCGACGTCCTGCGCGTCGTGCTGGCGACCATCCACATCCCACTCCGCGAGGTGGCTGCTGCGCTCACGCTCGCGCGTGTGGAGGAGACGATCGAGCTTGCGGCATCGGAGCTGCCGCGATTCGGCATCGCGACGCCGCGTCTCGCTGTTGCCGGTCTGAATCCGCACGCGGGCGAGCACGGCCTCTTCGGCCGGGAGGAAGTGGAAGTGTTGGAGCCCGCGATTGCCGCCTGCCGGAGTCGTGGCGTCGTGGTCGACGGTCCGTTTGCGGCCGATACGCTGTTCAATCGCGCGATGCGCGGTGAGTTCGACGCGGTGATCGCCTGCTATCACGATCAAGGGTTGATACCGATCAAGCTGCTCGCCTTCGGGCGTGCGGTGAACGTCACCCTTGGCCTTCCGATCATTCGCACGTCCGTCGATCACGGGACGGCATTCGATATCGCGGGCCGGGGGATCGCCGACGCGTCGAGCATGATCGAAGCGGTCCGCCTCGCGGCGCGGCTGGCAACTGTCAGCGTGGCGCGGTGAGAACAGTTCAACGCGGAGGTGCGCCGAGGGGCTGAGAGACGCAGAGGAAACCGGATATATCCGAGCGCGTGCCGCTCCGTCCGTGTGCCGGCCTTTGGCCGGCGACCCCACTCGAGTCTGATCTCCGATAGATCGCGTCCTCCGCGTATCTCTGCTCCCCTGCAGGCCTCGGCGTTTGAATGTCCGAGCGTCCGTAAGGGCATCGTTGCCGTACAATCACAGGCGACGGACTGCACCGCATGAGAACCGAGCGCGAGCAGGCACAAAGAAGCATCGCCGAGAATCGCAAGGCGTTCCACGACTACCACGTCATCGAGACGTTCGAGGCCGGCGTGGCGCTGCTCGGGACCGAGGTGAAATCGATCCGCGAGGGGAACGTGAACCTGCGCGACAGCTTTGCGCGTGTCGAAGGAGGCGAGGTCTGGATCTACAACGTCCACATCAGTCCCTACAGCCATCGCGGCTACGTCGATCACGATCCCAGGCGACGCCGCAAGCTGCTGCTCCATCGTCAGGAAATCCGAAAGCTGATTGGGAAGACCGTCGAACGAGGCATGACGCTGGTGCCGACGCGCGTGTATTTCAAGGACGGCCGCGTCAAAGTCGCGATCAGCCTGGCCAAGGGAAAGAAGGCGCACGACAAGCGTGAGACGATCAAGCGCCGCGAGACCGATCGCGAGACGCGCGCCGCGGTCAAAGAGCGGCGGCGATGAGTGCTCTCGGGAGTCTGCCGTCAGGCGGACGACGAGTGTCCGGCTCCTGCCGGACCGTGATAAATTACACCGTTTATTCTCTGGAGGAACGAAGCGCTTATGAAAGGGAACCGTGCCGTCCTGACGGCCGTCGTCGTATTGCTCGTGATTATCGCCGGCTGGTGGCTGTTGCGCCGGTCAGGCAGCGGCGGAGCCGTCGATCTTCTCACGCAGTTCGAGACAGCCGACAAGCGGCCCGCGGGTGGCACGTTTTCAGTCGTCGACGCAACGCTGAACGGCGAAAGCAAGAAGGCGATCTCGGTTCCCGCCGGTTCCGGCACGCGAATCACGTGGAAGGTACGGGTGCCCGACGATGGCTGGTTGAAAGTGGATCTGGGACTGAAGCCCGAGGCCTGGGACAAGGAAGGGGACGGCGTGAAGTTTCTCGTCCTCGTGTCGGACGGGAAGGCGTCCGAGGAGCTTTTTTCACAGATCGTGAATCCGTTCGGCAACCAGGCGGATCGCCGATGGATTCCCGTGATGGTCGACCTCTCCGCGTACGGCGGGGAGGAGGTCGACCTGATGTTCAACACCTACGCGAGCCCGCCCGGCAAGCCCGCCGACGACCGCAACGACCTGCCGCTCTGGGGCGCACCCGAGATCGTCATTCGATGAAGACGGGCGCGCGCGTGCCGGTGCCGCTGCTGGATCTCGAGGCACAATACCGACCGCTCCGGGATCAACTCCTGTCCGCGATCGCCCGCGTCTGCGACAGTCAGCAGTTCATTCTGGGGCGGGAGGTCGAGGCGCTCGAGCGGGAGCTCGCGGACGCGCTCGAGGTCCGCGAAGCCGTCGCTGTGTCGTCCGGCACCGACGCGCTGCTCGTCATTCTGATGGCGCTTGGAATCGGGCCGGGTGACGAGGTCCTCACCACACCGTACTCATTCTTCGCGACGGCCGGCTGCATCAGCAGGGTTGGCGCGACGCCCCGCTTCGTCGACATCGATCCGCTCACGTACAACCTGGATCCCTCGCACTTGCGAGCGGCAATCACGGCGCGGACGAAGGCCATCGTTCCGGTACACCTGTACGGGCTCTGTGCCGACATGGATCCGATCCTCGAAATCGCGGCAGACGCGCGTGTTCCGGTGATCGAGGACGCGTGTCAGGCGATTGGCGCCCGGTACAAGGGGCGCCAGGCCGGCACGATCGGAACGATCGCCTGCTTCTCGTTCTTTCCCACGAAGAATCTCGGAGCCTTCGGTGACGCCGGGCTCGTGACCACGAACGACGGCCGTCTCGCGCACGAAGTCCGCCTGCGCAGAAATCATGGAGCCGAGCCGAAGTACTACCATCACCGCATCGGAGGGAACTTCCGGCTCGACGCGATACAGGCCGCCGTTCTGCGGGTGAAGCTCCCGTATCTGTCGCAGTGGACCGACGCGCGTCGCGCCAATGCGGCGCGTTACGAAGAGCTGTTCGCCGAAGCTGGCCTGCTCGATCGCGTGACAGTTCCGTTCGAGCCGCCCGGCTTCGAACACATCTACCACCAGTACGTCGTCCGCGTCGGCGACCGCAATCGAGTCCGTAAGAAACTCGCGGAGCAGGGAATCGGAACCGAGATCTACTATCCGGTGCCGTTCCATCTGCAGAAGTGTTTTACGGATCTCGGTTATGGTCGCGGTGACTTTTCACACGCGGAGCGGGCGGCCGAGACGACGCTGGCGCTGCCCGTGTTCGGTGAGCTCACGCCGGAGCAGCTGGCCGCGGTTGCGAGTGCCCTTGCCGAAGCGACGCGATAATGCGTTTCATGTTGACCGGCGCAGCCGGCCAGCTTGGGTCGACGATCGCTCGCAGATTCTCGGATGACGAAGTCGTTGCGTTTACCCGCCAGCAGCTCGACATCACCAATGAGCTTGCAACGCTCCGCGCCGCGACGACCGCTCGTCCTGACGTCGTCATCAACTGCGCCGCGTTCAATGACGTGGACGGTGCGGAGCAGCAGGCGCAGGCAGCGCTCGAGGTGAATGCGTTCGGCGTGTTGTCGCTGGCTCGGGCGGCACGAGCCGTCGACGCAGTCTTTGTTCATTACAGCACCGATTTCGTGTTCGACGGCGAGGCCGATCGACCGTACACAGAAACCGATGCGACCGCGCCCGCGAGCACGTACGGCGCGTCCAAACTGCTCGGCGAGTGGTTCGCCGGAGACGGTCAACGCGTCTACGTGCTGCGCGTCGAGAGTCTCTTTGGCGGTTCTCCGGCCAAGAGCAGCGTTGACAAGATCCTTAAGGCCATCCAGCGCTGCGAACCCGCGCGCGTGTTCGTCGATCGAACGGTGACGCCCAGTTACGTCGAGGACGTTGCCGGTGCGACGGCGTCGCTCATCGCTGCGTCGGCACCCTTCGGTCTTTATCATTGCGTGAACAGCGGAAGGACGACATGGTTGGGCGTCGGTGAGGAGATCTCGAGACTCCTCGGCGTTCAGGCGCAATTGATCCCCATCAGGGTGGATGACGTCCAGCTGCTCGCACGCCGGCCGAAGTACTGTGCGCTGTCGAACGAGAAGTTGCGCATGCTCGGGATCGTGATGCCAGCGTGGCAGGATGCCCTGGCTCGGCACGTGAGCAGGCTTTTGGCTCAGGGCTTTGGGCTCTAGGCCAGTAGCGCAACTGCGCATCTCTGGGGCGCGGTCTTTAGACCGCGCCACGCGGGCGGGGCTTTGAAAGCCCCCGCCCCACAAATCAATTACGATGTTCTCCAGCGTCACAGCTCGCCCGCGACAATCCGGGACACATACTTCGCGATCGCGAGACATGACGTCAGGCCGGGCGAATCGATCCCGGACACCTGCACGAGCTGGGGAACGCGCGCGTCGCGGCGAATCAGGAAATCGGCGAACGACCCTTCTGGCCCATGCAGCTTGGCCCGGATTCCCGAACCGGCGAGGCGCAGATCGCTCGCCTTGACCTCGAGCAGCAGGTCGTGCACCGCCTCAACGAACCCCTCGACACTGAGTCGACCGGACTCATAGTCGTCCTTTCGCTCCTGGAAACGAATCGTCGGCCCAAAGAGGACCGATCCCCACGTCGTCTTCGTGGCATGCACGCCGAGGCCGTGGCCGGCGGCGTGCGGCAGAGGGTAGATGAGACCGTTCACCAGGTGCCACTGCGACTGGACGAGCTCGACGTACTCGCCGCGACAGGGATGGATGCGGAACTCCTCGCCCCCAAATATCGTGGAGACCTCGTCGGCGTACAGACCCGCACAGTTCACGACCGTCGACGTCGCGATCTCTTCAGCGGGCGTCCTGACGATCGCGCCGTTGGCCGTCGCCTCGCCGCCGATGGCAGCCGCGCTGGTGAGAACGATTACATCGCGATCGGCGCAGACGCGTCGAAGCGCGCGTACCAGCGACTCCGCTTCGAGAATGCCGGTCGTGCCGGACCACAACGCAGCCGTCGCGCGCGCGTAGGGCTCACGCTGACGAATGAAATCGGCATCGACGAGCTCCATTTCCTCGACGCCGTTGGCGATCGCGCGGGCGCAGAGCGCTTCGAGGTCGCTCGTTCGATCGGCTGGGGCGACAATCAGCTTGCCGCACCGTCTGTACGGCACACCGTGCGCCGCGCAGAACTCGTACAGCAGGCGGTTACCCTCGAGGCACAGGCGCGCTTTGAGCGACCCTGGCGGATAATAAATCCCGGCGTGCAGTACGCCGCTGTTGTGCGTGCTCGTCTCCATCCCGGGCCGCGGATGCCGCTCGAGAAGACACACGCTGAGATTGGCGCGCGCCAGTTCGGCCGCGCACGCAAGCCCCACGACACCGCCTCCGACGACAACGACGTCGACCTGTTCCATCAGTTCTGATGACGCCAACGAACGAGACGTCTCATGAAGGCGAGTCGAAGCCGGAGGGCGATGAATACCAGCGGGGCAACCAAGCGCGACGGCACGCTCGCATGTTTCCAGAACAAGCGAAACGCGCTCCGATGGAAGGCTTCGAGCGATGCGTCAGCCGCATGGCGGCTGCTGGAGCCGCCGGTGTGCGTCGCTGCGGCCTCCGGCACGTACATAATTCGCCAGCCGGCGCGTTTGATTCGCCGGCAGAAATCGGCGTCTTCCCAGTAGAGAAAGAATCCTTCATCCATTCCATCGACGGCATCGAAAACGCTGCGACGCACGATCATGCACGCTCCAGACACCCAGTCGACCTCGAGCGGATCCCGTCCGTTCGTACGTCCCGGCAGGTTCCGGCGCGAGAGCGGGTTCCCTGGTTTTACTCGCGTGAGCCACGAGCTCCGTCCGGCGATTGCGGTGGTGAAATCCGGGAAACGGCGCGCGGTGGGTTGGACCGTTCCGTCGGTGTTGTAGATTCTTGGTCCGACCACGCCGACATCCGCGTGGTCGCGCATCCACTCGACCACCCGACCGATTGACTCCCGCACTACGCAGTCGGGATTCAGCAACAGGAGCAGCGGTGTGGAAGTTTCGCGGGTCCCGCGATTCACGCCGGCTGCGAACCCCTCGTTACTCGAGGTCCGCAAGAAGCGCACTCGAGGAAACGCGCGGCTCACCGCGTCGGCGGCTTCGGCATCGCTGGCGTGATCGACGACAACGACCGGCGGATCGCCGGCCTTCTTCAGCGAGGCCAGGCAGGCACGGAGCTCCTCGTAGCTTTGGAAATTGACGATGACGACCGACAGTTGTGCCGGGTCGGGTGAGCCACCCACGTTCGCATCATAGCAAACGGAGCGGAGGACCTGCGCGCCGCTACTTCACGCGATCGCCGTGTCGATCGTGGCGATCGAACTTGGGCTCGATCGTGATCCTCACCGGAATCTTAGTCTTCCAGCCCTCGGGCCACGTGCGCACGAACATGAGATCGTACACACCCAGGAATCCAGCGGCGGGCTGCCAGTTGAAGGTTCCGTGAGTTGTGTCGAGCGACGATCCCGCGGGCAGCGCACGCAGCTCACCGTCGACGACCAGATATCCCTCGTACGTTCCGCCCCAAGAGTCGGTGAACTGGTTCGCGAGGCGGAGCTCGATCGCTTCGGCCTCTGACGCGCCCACGTGAACCTCGCCAGTCCAGCTGGGGGCGATGATCTGCGGCGTCGCCTCGGGCTGCGCGGCGCGCTGGACCTCGACCAGGTCATTGGCGACCGGGACTTCAGCGAGCGTCTCAGTGCTGCTTCCGACGCGTTCGATGAGGCCGTCTGCCGAGACCCGCATGGCACTCTGTGCAGCGACAGCTGTCGTAGCGTTCTTTGTGTTGAGCACCGTGAAGAAGCGGCTCCCAAGTCCCTCGGAGTTGCCAAGATTATCGGTCGCCACCCACGCAATGGTATGAATCCCGTTGGACAGCCGCGTGGTGTCGAACACGTAGTAGCCAACGGCGCCCATCGAGTTCGCGTATCCGGGAAAGGCATTGGCGATATCGGGTCGATAGTTGTTATACGTCGGTTTTCCCACCGGAACGCCGTCAATCAGCACCGTGATCGTAGAGCCGTCGGCCGGAATGAGGCTGTGCGGGGATATCGCCCACCCGAAATTCACGTAAGTGCTGCCAGAAACCGTAGCACCCTGGCCCGGCGTGTCGATTGTGCCAAACGGCTTCATCGAGTCTCGATTGTTGACGGTAAATGACTTCGCGCCCATGTACGTGACGTGGCCCTCGGCGTCGGTCGCGTACGCGTGGATCCTGAAGCGGCCGTTGCCGCCGGTCGCTGCGCCGGTTTGCGCATCGGGCAGCATGTTGGTCAGGATCATGAATCCCCACCCTGCTCGATCGTTCAAGGGCCAATCCGAGTATGCCGCTTCGATGTCAGGTCTGGTCCCTGGCACGAATGCCGCGTCGCCGAGGTAGATCGTGCCGGTTTCGCCAGGCACGGGATCTCTGAACAGCTGAATCCGATTCACTCCGATGTCATCGAGCGCCCATCCGGTCACGGGAATTGCCCCGACGACGTTCGTCGCGCCATCGATGGGCGTATCGAACGATCCTACGATTCCAGTCGTCGTGGCCATGTTTTCGACGCGCAGGCGAACCAGGATCATCTGCGATCCGCTGGGACCTGACACGGTCACTGACCCGTAGTAAACCCCGGGCGCGGGCGTGCTGCCGCTGACCAATTGGACCGAGAAGGTTCCGGTTCCTGATCCACTCGTCGGAGAAACCCGTAACCAGGCGTCGTTCGGTGTTGCCGTCCAGTTGAATGGTTGCTGTGAATACGGTGTCACGACGACGCTCTGGGCCGGAGTGAAGGGGCCGACAAGAGATCCGGCACGCGTGGCTGCGAACGTGAGCGTAGTTCGGTCGATCCAGAAGCCTCCCCCCGACAGTGAATCGCTCGGCGCGGTGGCGGAGACCTCATTCGACGGTGCGCTCCAGATTCCCTGAGTGTTGTACGCGTACACGCGGAAGTAGTACCGGCTTCCCGGAATAGCGCTGCTGAACGTCCACGACGTCGTCCGGCCGACATCGATGCGAACGTCGTCACGACCCGACGCGGTGCCATACGCGACGACGTATCCGCCGAGGTTCTGCTCAGTATTCGGATTCCACGCGATGGCGAGAGAGCTCGCGTCGGCCCGTGTCGCCAGCAACACCGCACACAGACACAGTCCCAGGAGCCGCAGTACTTTCGCCATGTGGCTGAGTTAGCGGCAAGGGGTGTGCCGGTGCGAAACGCTCGATATTTGGAGGCCTCGACCGTGGCAGCCGATTAGCGACCATTACAGAACTGCGCGCGCGATTTCACGGTTGCTGTTAGCTCTGTGCGGAAGCTGGCCGGCGGCGTGCTCACTAGGGTCGAACCGTGGCCCACGCGCGTGTTTTTTGGCGGGTTCTTGAAGAGGACGAAGAAGGAAGCGGAGTGTATGAACACAGATTAGGCGCGCCGCAGGCGCGCCCCGCCGGAGCGGAGCGGGGCGGAGGGGCCCCGCGAGCGAACGGCGATACCGGGCCCCCACAGCGCGTCGTTTGCGGTGTGGGGTGGGATGGGGGGTCCGGCGGGGCGAAGCCCCCCGGACTTAAACGACCCGGATGTGTACGACTGCCGCCTGATTGAAATCGCCCGCAACGGTGCTGTGCGCGTAAACGATCAGGTTGTACTCACCTGGCGGGAGAGAGCCCCACACGAAGTAACCTGCGGTTCCGAATTGCCCTGAGCCGAAGACTGCCGCCACGTCAGAACGAGGGACGCCGAGCGTTCCCGCTCCAACGAAGATCGGACTGCCGCCGGCAGCTGGATACGCCCAGACGTGGATACCATCGACGCCGGTCCCGCTGCTTGCAGCGAGATCGACCGCCCAGCCCGCGACCAGGAAGGTCCGGGTCACCGTTTGATTGAATGCGGGAAGGTCGACGAACATTCGCGGCTTCGACGGCGGTGCTGCGACCGTGACGCGAGTCATCGCGGCAACGTTGAATGCTCCTGCGACCGAGCTCAGGCCTGATACGCGAATATCGTAGGTACCCGGCGGCAGCGACCCGAGAAGATTGAAGCCGCTCGTTGCAAACTGGGAGCGGTTGTAGTACCCGGCGACGTCAAGACGCGACCCGCCCAGATTTGCGGCCCCGACGAAGATCGGTGCGCCGCCGCTCGCCGGAAACGCCCAGGCGTGCACCGCCATGATGCCGCTCCCGGAGGAGGCCCCTAGATCAACCGACCAACCGGCGATCGCAAACTGCGGTTGGACCGTCGACCCGTTGCTCGGTGTATCGAGGAAGAGGCGTGGGTCGCTCGTGCCACCGCCACCTCCACCTCCACCGCCACCTCCACCGCTGGCAGCCGTTCCGGCGAACTGCGCGTGAGTCGACGCAAAAACACTGGATGTGACCAGCAGCCATGTCTTGGCACTGGCGCTGGTCGTCAGTCGCGGGTTGAAATTCCCGTCGGTCAGGCTCGGATTCGACCGCAGCGGCCGGACATCAGTAGTGTTCGTGATGATGAAGCCGTTGTCGACCGGAGCGCCCGTATCGTAGAGCGACACGGCCGCGTCCTCCCATGGCGTGGCACCCGCGCCGTGAGTCACGAGCAAGTACTGGCCCGACGGCGCGTTGTACTCCACGTCGAGGGCGTCATACGCGGCGTAGTACGGCGAGAGGACGCGAATGGGACTGACGGGCGTACCTTCGATGTTGAGGGTTACGCCGTATATGGCCGCGCTCGACGAGGTCCGGTTGTACCAGGCGAGCACATATTGCTGCGCCGCGCTGCTGTAGGCGACCGATGGCACGTAGGTCGCGACTGCGGCTCCGAACCTGAGCTCGCCGCTCGTGAATCCCCCCGAACCGGCCTTTACGCGACGAGCGGCCGTGTATCCGTACCGCCCCGCATCGAAGTAGCCCCCATACGCCACCAGGAATTCGTCGGTTTGCGGGCTGTAGGCAACTGCGGGATCCCTTTCCCAATCCGCGGTGCCCGCGGAGACGAGCGTGTTCGGTCCGAGCAGCGCACCGGCAATGTTCACTCGCTGGAAGAAGATGTCGTTCGTCGTCGTGTAGTTGCCCATCCAGGCGACGAGGAACTCCTGGCTTCCAGTCGCGTAGGCGATGGCCGCGCCCATCGTCCAGTTCGAGCTCGTGCCGGCTGACACGGCAGTCGTGCTGATGTCGAAATCGCCGGTCAAGGGGGTGCCATCTGCGTTGAAGATGCGACCGCGCACGCGCGCGAATTTGTCGAAGCTCGCGTGCCACGTCACCAGATATCCACCGATGCCGCCGGCATGCGGGCTGAACGCCACGCGCGGCGCCTGGGCGTATTCACCAGTCGCGTTTACTCGAAACGTCCTCAGGTTCCCGCCACTGCTGTTCAGCAGATGCGCTTCGATGAACCCTTTGCCCGCGACCTGAAGATACCGGTCGTTCGTCGAGTCGTGTGCGACGTCTGGCTGTTCGACGGGAACCGTCGTTCCACCGAGACTGAACGTTGGCCCAACCCGGCTTGCCTGCGCGTGCGCGACGGTGGGAAGCAGGCACGCGAGGGCACACGGCATCCAGAATCTCAGGGCTCGACGCATGGATGTTTCCTCAGTCCGAAACAAAGCTGCGAATTGCTCTCGGAAGCCTATCGGACGTTGCGGGGGGCGCCAATAGAGTAGCGGACCCGCGGAGGCATGTAAAGGCCGAATACCGAATTTCTCGCGTCGAAGGACCAGCAGATTTGTGTTTCTCTTCTCTCCAGCAGACTTCGCCCCATGCAGCCTGACGTGGTCCACCGACGCGTTCACCCACGCGGTCCGAGGACTGCGGCTGCAGCTTCGATCCGAACCTCGGGCACCGGATCCCGAAGCAGGCGGCGCAGGGATGCCGGATCCTGAGCCGGCCGACGCTGCGAAATCTCTCGAAGCACGTGCGCAGCCTCCGTCCGGACGGCCGGTGTGTCGTCGCTCAAACTTGCAGACAGCGTCGAGGTGGCGGCGTCGACTTCGCGATCGTGGTCCAGCAACAGTCGCGCGGCCTTCAAGCGCAGCAATGGATCGGGATCGCTGAGGAGCGCGCGTGCCTTCTCCGCCCACGGTCCCTGAGGGTTCTGCCGAGCGGCAGCGGCGGCGGCGATCAGTCGCAGATCGCCGAGTGGACTCTGCTCGAGACTTTCCAGCGTCACCCCTCCACTCGAGTCGCCGAGACGCGCCAGGGCGACAGCGATCATGTTCCGAACGGCCGGGTCGGGATCCTGCAGCGCGGCCTTGAGTGCCGGGATTGCGTCCGTCGCGTCGAGATCGGCGAGCGCGTTCGCCGCCGCCATGCGTGACGGCGGCGCGGGGTCTTTCAGCGCCGCAATCAAGGCCGGCCTCGAGCCCTGCGCATTGGCTCTGGCCAGCGCATCAATGGCTGCCGACTTGTCTCTCGGACCTCCTGCCGTGATCTGCGCCTCGAGCCGTCGAATCGCTCCTTGATCGCCAGCCAGAGCGAGCGCTGCGTCGATTTCCGACGGGGCGCTCTGGTCGCTGACGGCGTCCTGGAGCTGTTGCCGCGCGGCCGAGTCGCCCGCGTCGGCGAGCGCGGCGAGCGCTGCAAGCCGAACGCGAGGTTCCTTGCTTTCGGCGAGCTCTCGAAGAATGCCGCGAGCGATGGGCTGTAACAGGAAGATGTCCTCCTGTCGACTGGTCGTGAGCCACTTTTCGTAAGCATCGAGCCCCTGCAGCGGCTGCCGGCTGGCGGTCAGCGCTGCGACAGCTAACGCCAGAGCGTTGTGGTTGGAGGGATCCGTGCTCAAGAGTTGCTGCGCCAGCTCCAGTGCGCGCGCTGGTTGCTGCGCGCCAAGCGCCGTCCATCCGCGTCCGAGCGTCGCCGGCTGATCCTGACTCTCGCCCTGACGCGACTGTTCCGCCGAGATGGAGATCGACAGCATCAGGACGAAGATGGACGTACCGATCAGTTTCATGAGTGCTCCTGACTCCTTCTGACGAACGACCGCGAATGACGGCCTTGCGTGAGAGGCGACAAAACCTCACTGTATATAATGAAGTTCTGTCCCGTTCTCAATCTCAGCCAGACTTCACGGTAGTTGGTCTCCTCTTCGTCGCGCTCGCGACGTTGATGCACGAAATCCTCCTCACACGCATCTTCAGCGTAACGATGCTGTATCACTTCGCATTCGTCGCGCTCTCGCTCGCGATGTTCGGCATGACAGTGGGCGCGCTGATCGTGTACCTCGCGCCCCACTGGTTCACGGCCGAACGGCTTCGCGATCGGCTGGCGCTCGCGGCGATCATCTTTCCCGTGAGCATCGTGCTTGGCGTGCTCACGCAACTGAGTGTCCCTTTTCGAGTCCACCCTTCCATCGTCGCCGTCTATGCCGTCGCGTTTACGTACGTCGTCATCGCCGTGCCGTTCATCGTCAGTGGCGTCGTGATCTGTCTCGCGCTCACGGGCTTTCCGTCCCGAGTGAGCCGCCTGTATGCGGCGGACCTCACGGGTGCAGCGCTGGGGTGTGTGTTGCTGGTAGGCGTCCTCGACTATTCGGATGGACCAACGGCGGTGCTGTGGGTCGCGTTCCTGGCGTCACTCGGCGCGGTCGCGTTCGCGCACGAGACGCCCTCGCGGCGGATGCGGCTCGGGGCAGTGGTGATTACGGCGCTGCTCGGACTCGCGGCGGCAGGGCACACGATCCTCGTCTGGAAGGGGTTTCCCGTATTTCGCATTCTGTACGTCAAAGGATCGTTCGAGGCACGGCCGCTGTACGAAAAGTGGAACTCGTATTCACGGGTGCGCGTGAACGGCGATCCGACGATCGAGAGCGCTCCCCAGGGCTGGGGGCTCAGTCATTTGCTGCCGACCTCGACCCGCGTTCGCCAGCTGCAGATGGATATCGATGTCGCGGCCGGCACCGTGATGACGGGATTCGACGGCGATGTGCGTGTGCTCGACCACTTGAAGTACGACGTAACGAACATCGGCTACTGCCTGCGGCCGAACGCTCGCGCGCTGGTCATCGGCGCCGGAGGCGGACGCGACGTGCTTTCCGCGCTTGTCTTCGGCGCACGTTCCGTCACTGCGGTCGAGATCAACAAGGACATCATTCGAACGGTCAACGGCCGGTTCGGTGACTTTACCGGCCATCTCGACCGGAATCCCCGCGTGCGGTTCGTCAACGATGAGGCCCGCAGCTTCATCGCACGGTCGCAGGATTCGTACGACACCATCCAGATCTCACTCATCGACACGTGGGCAGCAACTGCTGCCGGAGCGTTCGTCTTGAGCGAGAACGCCATCTACACCGTGGAAGCGTGGACGACCATGCTTCGACATCTAGGCGACGATGGTCTGCTCAGCGTGTCCCGCTGGTACTTCCGCGATCGGCCGGCAGAACTGTATCGGACCACGACGCTCGCAGTCGACGCCCTCACCGCGATTGGCGTTCGCGATCCCCGATCGCACATCGTCATCGTCCGGAACATGGATGTGGCGAATCGGCGCGCGGAGATCCCCGATGGCGTCGGAACACTGTTGGTGAACCGGCGGCCGTTCACGTCTGTCGAGCTCGATAGCATCGAATCCGAGTCGCAGCGACTTGGTTTCGACGTTCCCTTCAGCCCGAGGGTGGCGACTGACGATACCTTCGTCCGGCTGACGGACCGCGACGAGCGTGAGGCCTTCGTCACGGCATATCCGATCAACATCGCCGCTCCGACCGACGACAGTCCGTTTTTCTTCCAGATGCTGCGCCTGCGAGATGTCCTGCACCCCGAGTTGCTGAACTTCGGCAAACAGACGCACAACATGCGGGCGGTTGCGACGCTTGGAGTGCTCCTGCTGACGGTCACGGGGCTCACCGCAATGTGCATCCTGCTTCCGTTGTGGATGACTCGTGATCGCGTTCGCCTGGACGGGACGACGCCGCTGCTGGCGTACTTCGTCGCAATCGGTCTCGGCTTCATGCTCATTGAAACCTCGCAGATGCAGCGCCTGATCATCGCGCTTGGACATCCAACCTATGGCCTGACGGTCGTGCTCTTCGCGCTGTTGCTGTCGAGCGGCATTGGGAGTTCACTGACCGGCACGGTGAACACAGGTTCTGCACCGGTTGCAGGACGCCGCCGGCTTTTCGCCGTCCTCGTGGTCCTCTCCGTATTCGGGTTCATCACGCCTGCGCTCGTGCGGTGGAGCGAGCCAGCCAGCACGTTCGTTCGCGTGAGCGCCGCCGTCGCGCTGTTGTTCCCCGCAGGACTGGTGATGGGGATGGCTTTTCCGCTGGGACTGAAGTTGGCCGCCAGCCGTGCGCACGAGTTGACGCCTTGGCTTTGGGGCCTCAACGGTGCCGCCTCGGTGCTCGGGTCGGTAGCGAGCGTGTGCATTGCCCTGACCTGGTCGATTTCGGCGGCGTTCTGGGCGGGGTGGGGCTGCTACGCTGCCGCGTTGATCGCATATGTCAGGGCGGGGCGCTGACCGCAGCCGGTAGAGGGTTTCCGGCACTGATGCCGCTCATCCGAGTCATGATCGGCGGCGCTCACGTCAAGCGCGTGAGATCAAGTGCAAACCCAGAGCCGAAGCCCGAATCGCCGTCACGGAGCGAGCTATCCGAGCTACCGGCGGCACTCTCTGAACGGCCCGGGCCAATGACGAGACGCCGCTGATATACTGAGTCCCCGACATGCCCAAAAGACGTGCGCTGATCACTGGAATCACCGGCCAGGACGGCTCGTATCTCGCCGAGCTCCTGCTCGAAAAGGGCTACGAGGTCTATGGCATCGTCCGTCGCGCTAGCACCACGAACTACTGGCGGCTCGAGCATATGCTGGATCGCATCCAGCTCAGGCCGGCCGATCTGCTCGATCAGCTCTCGCTGATTCGGGTGATCGCCGATGTGCGGCCGCACGAGCTCTACAACCTTGCCGCGATGTCGTTCGTGCCCGCGTCATGGGATCAGCCGCTCCTCACCGGCGAATTCAACTCGCAAGGGGTCACCCGCGCACTCGAAGCCGTGCGACACGTCGATCCGACGATCCGGTTTTATCAGGCGTCGTCGAGCGAGATGTTCGGCAAGGTGCGAGAGATCCCGCAAACCGAGCTGACGCCGTTCTATCCGCGCAGTCCGTACGGCGTGTCGAAGGTCTACGCGCACTACATCACCGTCAACTACCGTGAAAGCTACAACCTGTTCGCGGTCTCCGGCATCCTGTTCAATCACGAGTCGCCGCGACGCGGCCTCGAGTTCGTGACGCGCAAGGTGACGGATGGCGTTGCCCGCATCAAGCTCGGACTGACCGATTCACTCACCCTGGGGAACCTGGATGCCCAGCGTGACTGGGGGTTCGCCGGGGATTACGTGCGGGCGATGTGGCTGATGCTCCAGCAGGATCGTGCCGATGACTACGTGATTGCGACCGGCCAGAGCCACTCGGTCCGGGAGCTCGTGGACGTGGCGTTTGCCCACGTGGGTCTTGACTGGCGACAGCACGTCAGGACCGATCCCAAACTGTTTCGACCCGCCGAAGTCGACCACCTGATCGGAGACCCATCGAAGGCGCGACGGACGATCGAGTGGACGCCCGAAGTGGATTTCGCCACGTTGGTGCGAATGATGGTGGATTCGGATCTCGGTCGGCTCTCAGCATCGCACGTGCCGGTGGAAATGGACCGGCGGTAACCCCGCGACTGCCGCAGCTGGTCTTCTGGTGAGCGTGCTGCGAGTCCGCGCGTTAAGAGACCGAAGGTTCATCCAGCCGGCGCTCCCATTTTCCATTCAGGACCAGTCAGAGCACTGACGCTCGATCCGATACAAGGCATACAAGGAAGGCAGACTCGAGCGCTTCGCAGTGAGAGTGGCGAAGGACGCGGCTCCAGGCATCAGCGCTGCCGTGACGACTCGATCATGAAACAGAGTCCTGTACTCGAACCGTCTGCGTCGGAGGCGTCACAGCTGCCGCTCAGCGTCAGTCTGAGTGTGCTGACGCCCGTCTATAACGAGCGCCACCTGGTTGCGGCAAGCCTCGGACGTGTGCTCGCGCTCGAATCCGATGCCATTTCCCGCCTCGAGGTCATTGCCGTCGACGACTGCAGCACGGACGGTTCGTGGGACGTGCTGCGCGAGCTGGCAAACAAAGATCCCCGTCTGCAGCTCGTTCGACACGAGCGCAACATGGGAAAGGGCGCCGCGATCCGCACCGCCTTGGCACGCGCGACCGGCGACGTCTGCATGGTCCACGATGCCGACATGGAGTACAACCCTGGTGACATCCCGGCACTGCTGCGGCCGTTCATCGAGGAAGGCGCCGACGCCGTCTTCGGCTCGCGCTACATGTCTGCGCCGTATCGTCGCGCGTTGATGCATCGCCACACGATGGTCAACAAGACGCTCACCACGATCTCGAACTGGTTCACCGATCTCAGTCTGTCGGACATCGAAACCTGCTACAAGCTCGTGAACACGCGTCTGTTGAAATCGATGCCGCTGCGATCCGACGATTTCCGATTCGAGATCGAGGTGACGTTCAAGCTCGCCAAACGTCGCGCGCGAGTCTTCGAGGTCCCGATTCGCTATCTGCCTCGATCGCAGGACGAGGGCAAGAAAATCCGGCCGAGGGATGGCGTGCTCGCACTCGCCGCGATGCTCAAGTACTCGCTCATCGACGACATCTACGCGGAGGACGAGTACGGGTCGAACATTCTCGCCAACCTGCAGAACGCCCGGCGGTTCAACAAATGGATGGCCGATACGCTGCGCCCGTGGGTTGGCGACCGCGTGCTGGAGCTCGGCGCCGGAATCGGCACCCTCACCGGACAATTCATTCCTCGCGATCTATACGTCGCGAGCGACATCAATCCGCATTACCTGCGTTACCTGAAATCGTACGTGATGGGGAAGCCGTACTTGCACGTCGCGAGGGTCGACGCAGGCCGGTCCGGCGACTTCGTGTCCTTTTTGGGAGCGTTCGACACGGTCCTCATGGTCAACGTTCTGGAGCACGTGCCCGACGAGCAGCTCGCGCTGCACAACGTGCACGCGGCACTCGCCCCCGGCGGCCGTGCGGTCGTCCTGGTTCCTCAGCACCCGTGGCTCGTCAACTCGCTCGACGTGGCGCTCGAGCACCGCGAGCGCTATACGGCCGGCGGCTTGAGGGACTCGCTCGAACGGGCGGGTTTCCAGGTCGAGAGGGTTTTCGACTTCAACCGAACCGCGGTGCCGGGATGGTGGTTCAATGGAACCGTCCTTCGCCGCAAACGCTTCACGCGGGTCCAGTTGAAAATACTCGAAGTGATGATGCCGCTCATCCGGAGGCTCGATGGTCTCTTGCCCTGGAAAGGGCTGAGCGTCGTCGGAATCGCCGTCAAGCCGTGACGAGACGGCGGTATGCCAAGGGTGAAGCGAGGCGATCGCGGCGAATCTCATATACTGCTTCGGAGTCTGGGATGTAGTCCCCATTGACGCCGACCGCGATACCGATGGATGTCGCCTTCGAGGGTTGGTCGTCGCTATCCGTCGTGCGCTCTGGATCTTCCCCGAGGCGCCTTCCAGAGTTGAGGGCGCGGACGATTTGCGCGGCATCGACCTCGTGCTGACAGTGCGCTTCTCCCGGATCAATCAGCTAACCCGTAGCGGCTGGCCGCGTTGTGCGGAGCCTCTTCCGTCGCCGCGACGGGTTGCAGCACCTTCTTATTTGTAGGTTTCACTCGATCATGTCCCGGTCATCGCTCTTGCACATGTCTCGCCACGCTGCCGCTAAGGACGTACCTGAGATGCGCGCGTTTGTTTGCGCACACTGCGCATCCACTCGAAATCACGTGCGCTACACGTTTTCCGACGTGGACAAAGTCATCCGCGAATGCTCCGCGTGCCATTTGATGGTGCTCGATCCAATGCCGACGGAGGAGGAGCTCCACGCCGTCTACAACGAGGGCTATTTCGAGAACGAGAATCTCGCGCAGTCTGATGTCACGAAGGTCTACGGCTACGTGGACTACATCGAGGAGCGGATCAACAAGCAAAAGAACTATGCGTCGATCTGCCGGACGCTGCAGCAGCTCGTCATCCCCGTCCATGCGCCGCCACGGCTGCTCGACTACGGCTGCGGCTTGGGGTTCTTCCTCGACAGCGCCTTCGAGGCCGGCTTCGAGCCGAACGGGGTCGAATTCAACCACTACGCGCTCGACTACATACGCCGCCGCTATGCGTACCGGGTGTTTCATTTTTCGGACCTGGATCCCGCCGAGTCCTACGACGTGATTACGATGTTCGATGTCATCGAGCACCTCCGGGAACCGTTCGCGACGATCGCGTCGATCCGGAACATGCTGGCAGATAACGGGATCCTCGTAATGCTCACGATGGACTCGACGAGCTTCGTATCGCGCATCATGGGAAAACGTCTCGAGGACTTTCGTCGGATCCGGGAGCACCTCTTCTTCTTTTCGCGATCGAACCTGGTATCGATTCTCGTCAAGCAGGGATTCGATGTTCTGAGAGTCAAGAGTCACGGACATTCTTTCGAGCTGCGCTTGCTCGCCACCCGGCTCCGCACCGTCCTGCCGGTTGTCGGGGTCCCGATGATCTGGCTGCTGAAGGTCTTCCCCTTCATGGGGAGCTGGAGCGTCTATCTCGACCCGCGGACGAAGTTCATCGTTTATGCCCGTAAACGGCGCGAGCCGCGACTGTCGCCCCCGCCGGGTGCGCTGCTGTCAATCGTCGTACCGGTGTTCAACGAAGCCGCGACGATCGAACGCGTGCTGACCGGGTTGCGCGCGATCGACCTCGGCTTGCGCAAGGAGATCATCGTCGTCGACGATGGGTCTACTGACGCCACTCCGGAGATCCTCAAGCGATGGGACACGCGCGGCGACGTCCGCGTGATACGGCAGCCGGCAAATCGTGGAAAGGGGGCGGCCGTCGCCGCCGGCGTCTCGCAAACGCGGGGTCAGTACGTGATTATCCAGGATGCCGACACCGAGTACGACCCGAGGGACATGCCGGGGTTGCTCGGGGCGATGTTCGAAACCGGTGCACTTGCCGTGTACGGCTCCCGCTTTGCGGGCCGCTACCGCCGCACCGGCCGCTTCCTGCCAACAGTCGCGAATCGCATCCTGACCTTCGCCGCGAATCTCGTCAACAATCTCAATCTTTCGGATGTGATGACAGGCTACAAGCTGTTCGATGGCGGTCTCATACGTTCGCTGACATTGAAGTCGGCCGGATTCGGATTCGAGGCCGAAGTCACTTGTCGTATCGCCCGGCTCGGCGTGTCCATCGTCGAAGCGCCGATCACGTACAACGCGCGGACATACATCGAAGGAAAGAAGATCCGCGCACGAGACGGGTGGCGAACACTCATTGCTCTCATGCGCTACGGACTGTTCCGTGCTGATTAGTGAACGATCATCGGCGACACTGCTGCGGGTGAGGGATTTGGTGGGGAGTGCACCCGGCCTGGCGCTCCTGGCGATCGTCCTTGGGTTGCTCAACGCGGCTCTGCTGCTGGGATGGGGCGTCATTAACCCGACGAGCCTCGGTTGGTTGACCAACGACAACGCGACGCATCATCTCGGTTGGGCGTTCTACAGGTTCGAGTCCGGTTGGACGTTCCCGCTCTCATGGACGTTGCGAGTGGGGTATCCAGCGGGCGCGTCGATAGCCTTTCTCGACTCCGTCCCGCTGATAGCGGTTCTCCTCCGGCCGTTCGGACCGCTCCTTCCCGAGCCCTTCCAGTACCTAGGACCCTACGCCACACTGTGTTTCGTGCTCCAGGCTTACTTTGGATTCAGGCTGTGTCAGCGTTTGTTTCCGCAACACCCCGCCGTATTCGTTCTTGGGGGCGCGTTTTTCCTGTTGTCTCCGCCGCTGACCTGGCAGGTGTTCGGCCACTTTCCACACCTGAGCCACTGGCTCATCCTCGCCGGCCTCGAGAGCTATTTCCGCGACACCGCCGGCGTGCCGCCAGTGAAGTGGCTTGGACGACAGTGGGCAGTGCTTGCCGTGGCGGGTGGCATCAATCCTTACCTGGCAGCCATGTGCTTTCTCGTGACCCTTGCGGCTGTCGCGCGTCTGCTGCTCGAGCGAAGATGCGGCTGGCGTCTGGGGGCCGTCCTGTTCGCGCTGACGCCCGCTCTCCTGGCCACGAGCCTGCTGACGTTCGGTTTCGTTGCGCCACAGGATCCGGGAAGCCACTGGGCTCCTGGCTATGGAACCTTCTCGTTCAACCTTCTCGCTCCCATCAACCCGATGTTCTTCGGGTCCATCGTGATCCCCCCTTTGCCCGTCACGAACGACGGAATATCTGAAGGGTACAACTACCTCGGAATCGGGGTCATCGCGTTGCTTGTCCTGGGCTTGGCGCGCGGGCCGCGGGCGGTGTTGTGGCTCGGTGACCGACGACTCATTCCACTCGTCGGCCTCGCGCTCGTCTGCACCGCAGCAGCGGCGTCGACAAAGGTTTCAATCGGATCATTCGCGTTCCCCCAATTCGAGCTGCCGAAACCACTCGCCATGGTGGCCGAGGGTCTTCGGGTCTCGGGACGGTTCTTCTGGCCGGCGCACTACCTGCTCATTACAGCGGCGATCTCGCTGACGTTCTGGCAGCGGAAGTCGCCCTACCGTAACATGATCCTCGCGGTTGCGCTCGTCCTGCAGGCGGCGGACCTTCGGCAGCTCAGAAGCCAGGTGCACGCGGTGACGAATGACCCCACCGATAGTCCACTTCGCTCAGCCGTTTGGCAGCAACTCGGTCGCGACTACGACAATCTCATCGTAGTACCGGCCTTCCAATGCGGCCCTGATGCGGCACCCGGAGGAAGGCCGACCTATAGGATCTTCGGTATGCTGGCGGCGGCCCAGAGAATGCGCACCAACAGTTACTACGCAGCCCGGTACACGAAGAGGGAGATGTATGTGCACTGTCGTGACCTTCCGGCCGCCGTGCTTACGGGGAAGCTGGACGCCCGGACGGCCTACGTCGTCAGCGACGCGGTCAGGGCGGTCTTGGACATGTCGCCCTCGACGTCGCATCGATGCGAGACGGTCGATGGCTTCAATTTGTGCACGTTGGCAAACGATCGAAACCCCGCGGCGGTCAGGTGGAAGCCCGACCCGGTCCCTTACAGCGTTGGACAGGTGCTCGACTTCACGACGACTGGAAACGCGCGCCCGTACATG
>JBKPCD010000064.1:0-8164 GCA_046727175.1 Acidobacteriota bacterium
GAATATGCCCGGCCCGGCCGATGAATCACCGACCTTGAAGCTGGGGCGTGAGCCGCTTGACACCGACCCAATCGCATCGGATAGTGCGCGCATGGAGCTCACTCGACGCGATCTTCTCGATCTCGCGATCCGCGCTGCCGCTCTGCCCGGTGCCGCTCAGTTCCTCCAGGCCTGGTTGAGCGCGGCCCCGCGACAGCAGCATGGAACGATCGTTCAGGCGCCACCCGAGCCGCTGTTTCTGCGCGACTACCAGCCGAGATTCTTTGACGCCGAAGACTTCGAGGCGCTGAGCGCGTTCACCGAGATTCTGATTCCCACGGATGACTCGCCAGGCGCGCGCGAGGCGCATTGCGCGCACTACATCGATTTCGTGTTGCAGGCGGCAGCCGAGCACGCGCCGGAGATGCAGAAACAGTGGTACGCCGCGATGGCCACGCTGAGGGCCGCGGGGTTCCACAAGGCTGACCCGAAGGGGCGCGCCGCGCTCGTCGAAGCGATGGCGAACCCGGAACGCAACCGCACGGCGACGCATCCGGCGTATTCCGCGTACCGCCTGATCAAGCAGCAGAACACGTTCGCGTTCTACACGTCGCGCGCGGGCATGATCGAGACCCTCGACTATCGCGGGAACACGTACAACCTGACGTTCCCCGCGTGCGATCATCCGGAGCATCAGGTCGTCTGATAGAACCGTAGGACGCGGCTTCAAGCCGCGCCAGGTTGGCGCGGTCTGAAGACCGGCGCTCCACAAGTAGCAACGGGACTCAATGCGACAGACATACGACGCGATCATCGTCGGCTCCGGTGCGTGCGGCGGGTGGGCTGCGATGGAGCTCACGAAAGCGGGCTTCAAGGTCTTGATGCTGGAAGCGGGATCCCGCGTCGAGCCAGCGCGGGACTTCCATCACACTTTCCTTTACCAGATGGAGTATCGCGGGCAGGGCAAGCCTGGACTGTTGCGCCGCTACTCGGGCAGCGAGCGAAACTACCGGATCATGATCGACAACGAGGAGAATCCGTACACGACCTCGCCCGAGACGGTCTATCGCTGGGGTCGATCGCGATGTCTCGGCGGTCGAACGCTCCATTGGGCGCGCGCGACGGATCGCATGGCGGACTACGAATTCAAGGCCGCGTCGCGCGACGGCTACGGGATGGACTGGGCCGTGACGTACGCCGACATGAAGCCATACTACGATCGCGTGGAAAGCTTCATCGGCGTCAGCGGTGCCGTCGAAGGCCTGCCTCAATTCCCTGACGGTCCTTTTCTGCCGCCCATGCCGCTCAGCTGCGCGGAGGCGATCTTCACCGCGGCGTGCAAGAGCCTCGGATGGCGGTCGACGCACAGGCGGCTCGCGCAGCTGACACGCGCGCACAACGGCCGGCCGCCGTGTCACTACTGCGGCAACTGCGTGAATGGCTGCGACGTCGGGGCGATGTTCAACCCGATCGCCGTGACGCTTCCACCGGCGCTGGCAACCGGCAGTCTCGAGATCCGGACCGACAGCGTCGTCGCACGCGTGCGTATGAGCAGTGAGAACCGCGCGCAAGGGGTGACCTACATCGAGCGCTACACGACGAAGTCGGTCGATGTCGACGCGAAGTACGTCGTGCTCGCCGCGTCCACGCTCGAGAACACGCGGCTGCTGCTACTTTCCGCCAGAGGTGGTCTCGCGAACTCGAGCGGAACGCTCGGGCAGTACATGATGGACCAGGTTGGCGGCGGCGGCGTCAGTGGCATCCTGCCGAAGCTGCGCGGAGGACCGAGCCGACTGGACGACGGGAAGGCGGGCGGGATTACGATTCCAAACTTCCAGAACATCGACAAGAGGACCGAGCGCAAGGACTTCATCCGCGGGTACGTGATGAATGCGACCGGTGGCCAGACCGAGTACCCGCAGTTCGCCGAGCGCCTGCCCGGATACGGATCGGAGTGGAAGAAGGAGGTCAAGAGCCGGTACGTCGCGCAGGCGCGCGTGTGGAACGCAGGAGCCGAGATGCTGGCACGCAAGGAGAACTTCGTCGAGCTCGATCCCGAAGTCAAGGATCGCTGGGGCATCCCGGTCCTGAAGATCCACTTCACGCACAGCGACAACGACCACAAGTTGATCGAGGATTTCCAGCAGCGCGCCGAGGAGCTGTTTCGCAAGGCGGGCGGGGAAGTGATGCCGACCGCTCCCGTCGCGCCAGCCGGATTCCCTGGCGGGCCGGGCTCGCCAGACGCAGGTCCGACCCGCGGACGATCGAATGAACCCGCGAGCGGCGCTGCTGCAGCGCGACTGCGACGACCGCTCGGCGGATCGATTCACGAGGTTGGCACCGCGCGGATGAGCGTCAGTCCAAAGGACGGCGTCCTCAATTCATTCTGTCAGACCCACGACATCCCCAACCTGTACCTGTTCGGCGGCAATGCGTTTCCCTCGACTGGAGACAAGCACCCCACACTGACGATGATGGCGCTCACGGCGCGCGGGTGCGATCATTTGCTGGAAATAGCGAAGGGGAAGACGGTTTGACGCTGGATGTAGAGCGGCGTCTTTGAAGACCCCGCCCTACAGATCGATCCGATGCACGTTATTTAAGCGGCGAATAATCCGTCGCCGTCACGAACACCGACTCCGCTTTCGTGACGATCTTGCCTTGCGCTTCCGATTCCGTCCTTGCTTTCTGCCAGTCCGGGTCCGCCTGAAAAGCCGCCCAGTTCGCCTTGGCCGCCTCGCGGCTCGGGTGTTCGAGGATGTAGATGAGCGTGTTGCCGGCGAGCGGAGGATCCATGGGCGTCCAGTAGCCGACGCTCTTCATTCCGTGTCTGTCGAAGTACTTCATCGTGTGGTTGCGGAACCGCGCGTTCAATGCGTCCAGCTTGCCCTCAGGGGTGGTATAGGTCCGAATTTCGTAGACCTTGCCGCCCTGCTGCGCGTGTAGCGCAACGCTCGGCACGGACAACCGGCCGACGAGGAATCCTGTGAAGACCAGCAACGAGCCGACGAGTAAACGGGATGAGTACGCTCTGAGCATTTCGAGTCGATCCTTTCTGTTTCAGCGACTGCCCACGTTGACGGAGGAGACGGAGCGCACGGAACACGCTTTCACCGCGGATCTCCGCCTCCTCGGACGCGGCTGACTATTCTAGCCGCTCTCCTCACTGCGAAGGAGGCTTGGTCAACAGTCCCCGCGCCCGCAACCAATTCATCAACAACGTCGGCCAGGCACTGAGCGATGGATCGTTGAGCGCGAGACCGACTCCGTGAGGGCCGTTCTCGAAGATGTGCAGCTCCGCCGGCACGCCGGCCTTCTTCAGCGCGAGGTAGAACCGGACGCTGTTTTCCGCGGGCACGACATTGTCGGCGGTCGTGTGAAACAGAAACGTGGGCGGCGTCTGTGCGGTGACGCGGAGATCGTTCGAGAGCTCCTCGAGAAGCTTCGGGTCCGGTTTCTCGCCCAGCAGGTTTTTGACGGACCCCGCAGCGGCGATTGCCGGATCGGTCGAGATCACGGGATAACCCAGAATCAGGAAATCCGGTCGGCTGCTCCAGCGTTCGATTGCATCCGCCGCATTGCCCTTACCATCATCGAAGTGCGTGCCGGCTGTTGCAGCGAGATGACCGCCAGCGGAAAAACCGATCATGCCGATACGGTTCGGCAGTACGCCGAGCTCCTGTGCGCGGCTTCGCAGGAGACGAATCGCACGCTGAGCATCGCCCAGCTCGATTGGGTGATGGTATCGAGGACCGAGTCGATATCTCAGGATCGCGGCGGTCACGCCCATGGAGTTGAAGAACGCGGCGACCTGACGTCCTTCATGATCCATTGCCAGGTTCTGATAACCGCCGCCAGGGACGATGACGATTGCGGTTCCCGACAACATCCGCGCAGCCGGATAGATCGAGACCGCAGGTTTGTCCGCGATCGTGTCGCCGAGACTGCCAGGTGCGCCGTTCGGCCAGAGCAGGATCTCTTCCTTACCGGTATCGATCGGGATGCCGCCGCCTCGCTGACCGCCTGCCGCAGGCGCCGGAGCGCTGGGCTGTGGCGTCTGAGCCTCGCATCCGATGGTCACCAGCAGCAGTGACCCTCCGAGAAAGAGCCGGTTCATAGAGATCCTCCTGATCCGCTTCATCCCTCCAGATCCGCGTTTCTCCAACGAGGTTCGTATATTACTCTTATGCTTTTGTGGCCGCGGCCGCGGTGCGGTCGCAGCAGTCAAATTCGAATCCAGCGAGGTGCACGTCATGGTGCGACGAATCTGGAGCGTGCTCGTCTCGCTCGCACTGATTGTCGGCGCGAGTGCGAAGCACGCTGCAGCGCAAGGCACTGGACAGGCCGGCCGGGGCGGCGGACGCGGCGGTCCGCAATACGTCTCACCCGAGATCGGCGCCGATCGTAGGGTGACGTTCCGCTACATCGCGCCCAACGCGAAGGAAGTCTACGTCAGCGGTGAGTTGGACGGTGAGCGTCACGCCATGACGAAGGACGAAGCAGGGATGTGGACCGTGACAATCGGGCCGCTGCCGCCGGACATCTACACGTACTCGTTCAACATTGACGGCGTTACCGCGCTCGATCCCCGCAATCCGAACACCAAACTCGGATACGGCACCTTCGGTCCCGTGAGCGTTGTTCAGGTTCCGGGTGATGGCCCGCAGTTCTACGACGTCAAGCCGGTACCGCACGGCGAAGTCCGCATTCATCCGTACGAGTCCAGGACGATGGGTGTGGCGCGGACGATGTGGGTGTACACGCCGCCCGGCTACGACAAGGGAAAGGACTTTCCTGTTCTCTATCTGCTGCACGGCGCCGGAGACGTGGAGTCCGGCTGGACGTTGATCGGTCGAGCGAACACCATCCTCGATAACCTGATTGCCGACGGCACGGCGAAGCCGATGGTCATCGTGATGCCGCTCGGCCATTCGATTCAGAGCTGGTGGGCTGGTCCGTCGAAGACGTCGCCCAACGCGCCCGCTGGCCGCGGGAACGCTCCCGGTGGTGGCGCCGCGACGACAGCGGGACAACCCGTGCCGCTGAACCTGTTCGCGAAGGATTTGCTCGACGATGTCATGCCGCTTGTCGAGAAGACCTACAAAGTGTCGACGAAGCCCGACGATCGCGCAATCGGCGGTCTCTCGATGGGCGGGGGGCAGACGCAGAACATCGCGTTCAACCGTCCCGAGTTGTTTCGGTACATCGTGATTATGAGCGCCGGCGGCCAGAACGTCGTTCAGAGCTATCCGGATTTCTTCAAGAATCCAGCCGCGACCAATCGCCAGTTGAAGCTGTTGTGGATTGGGGTCGGAAAGGACGACGCGCTCGCGGGGGGAGGCAGCAAGACGCTCGACGAGACGCTGACGAAGCACGGGATCGATCACGTCTACCGAGTCACCGAGGGTCGTCACGAATGGACCGTGTGGCGCCATTACCTGTATGAAGTAGCGCCGCTGCTGTTCAAGGACCATGGCACCGTGCAGAAGAGCACGAGGCGGTAACAGGAACGGTTGTTCCTGATGCAACATTCGGGCTTTGGGCTCATGGCTTTCGGCTGTGGGCCTCGCGAGAATCGCGGCGCAAAGATAAACGACGAGAGCTCCAGGCACCGTCAATCGATCGAATCGTTGTCCGCCGCCAACTTCCGCAGGGCACGCCTAAAGCCCAAAGCCGTAAGCCCAGAGCCGGCGTACCGCTTATCACCACGGAGGATCAATCTTGAAGCGAATAGGAATGGGGCTCGTCGGTGCGGGGTTCGTGGGGCCGCACCACATTGACGCCGTACGACGGCTCGGACACGTCGATGTCGTCGCGATTGCCGGAAGCAGCGACGCGTCGGCCAAGAAGAAGGCGGATTCGCTCGGCGTCCCGCGCGCGTACGGCAGTTATGAGGCGCTGCTCGGCGACAAAGATGTCCAGGTGATCCACAACGCGACGCCGAACTATCTGCATTATGCCGTGAACTCCGCGGCGATTGCGCGCGGCAAGCACGTCGTTTCGGACAAGCCGCTCGCGATGACAACGGCCGAAGCCAGGCGGTTGCTCGACGAAGCGCGTCGCGCCGGGATCGTCCACGCCGTGACGTTCAACTATCGCGGCAACCCGCTCGTGCAGCAGGCCCGCCACATGGTTGCGCGCGGGGATATCGGCAAGCCGCACTTCCTCGTCGGATACTACCTCCAGGATTGGCTGATCAAGGACACGGATTATTCCTGGCGTCTCGAGCCCGACAAAGGCGGCGCATCGTCGGCGCTCGGCGACATCGGCTCTCACTGGTGCGATCTGGCGCAGCATGTCAGCGGACTGCGGATCACGCATGTGCTCGGAGACATTACGACGGTCATTCCGAAGCGAAAGAAACCACGGGGCTCGCGAGAAGCCTTTCAGGCCGGAGGCAACGAGGACGTCGACCTCGTGGACATCAAGGTCGAGGATCTGGCATCGGTGCTCGTTCGATTCGACAACGGAGCGAAGGGGAGCTTCTCGGTCGGTCAGGTCTGCGCCGGTCACAAGAACGATCTCGTCCTCGAGCTATGCGGGCCGAAGGGATCGATGCGATGGCGGCAGGAGTACCAGAACGAACTCTGGCTCGGCTACCGCGACAAGGCCAACGAGATCCTGCAGAAGGATCCATCGCTGATCGACGAAGAGGTCCGCTCGTACGCCCACCTCCCGGGCGGGCATCAGGAGTCGTGGGCGGACGCCTTCACCAATGTGATGCGGGACATCTACGGGTTCATCGCGGACGGGAAGCGCCCAGACGATGCCCATCCGCCGGCGTTCGCGACGTTCGAGGATGGCTACCGCGCGAACTGCATCATCGAGGCGATCCTCGAAAGCGCCAAACAAGGCGGCGTGTGGAAGGAGGTCAGGTACTAGCGATGTCCGTCAAAGCGTTCCAACCGCAGTTCATGAAGGTCGGCATCCTCACGGCAGCGCTTCAGGAGCTGACGCCGCGCGAGGTGCGCGATCCCGATCCGGATCGCGCGATCGAGGAATGGGTCGCGTTCGCACGCGAGCTCGGGGCCGACTACATTCAATTGTCCGCGGCCCTCCATCCCACGGAAACCGACGTGCCTCCGGAAGCGATGCTGGATCCGGTGGCGAACACGCTGGATTTGCGGCGGCCGTTCGACAAGGAGCGCGCGCGTCGCGTCCAGGCTGCGCTCACCACGCACCGGCTCGGCATCTCGGACATCGGGTACTTCGACAACATGCTCCACCACGACCCCGCGGTCCGTCAGAAAAAGCACGATTTCATGCGCCGCGTCTTCGATACGGCGGTGCTGCTCGGCGTCAACGCCGTCTGCGGCTTCGTCGGCCGCAATCAGCAGCACAGTATGGACGAGAACCTCCTCGACTTCGAGGAGCAGTTCATTCCGCTGCTGAGAGCGGCGAAAGAACGCGGGCTGACCTATCGTGTCGAGCAGTGCCCGATGCCGGGATGGACGACTGGAGACAACTTCCACAACAACATCGCGTACACCCCCGGCACGTGGATCGCGTTGCACCGTATCTGCGCGAAGCACGGCGTCGGCGATCAATTCCGCATTCATTACGATCCGTCGCACGCGATCCTGATGGGGCAGGACACGCGGTCGATCTTCCACTACCTGAAGGACACGGGATACAACTTCCTGATCGGCGGCTTCCACGTCAAAGGGCAGGTGATCGACGCGAAGGGCGTGGCCGCGTGGGGCTACGGCGGTCAGACAGTGGAGCGCGGCGACTGGATCAATGGCAAGCCATCGTCGAACCCCGCCGATCAGCTCAACGCGTGGAAGAAACAGATCGTGCTCTGCGAGCACGAGCTCCCCGGCACCGCGCGCCACGATCCGCTGGCGTACCTGCAGAACCGGACCGTCGACTGGCTGGATCACCAGCTCGCCGCGCGCGAGCTCCTTCAACTCGACGTCGCGAACACGCACCTCGTGGTCGAACACGAGTACCCGAAGGCTCGCATCCAGGACAAGGAACGGCTGAAGCCGATTCTGCAGGGATCGATTGCGTTCGTGCGGCACATCGACGAAGCCGCGGGTGCGATGTACGCGCTGCAGCACGACGTCCTCGGCGGGCAGGGGATTCCCGTGCAGGGAGTGGGGAGGCAGGCTTATCGATCGTAGGTGTCGGGACTCGAGGCTCGGGATTCGGCGCTCGTCACCGTGGGGCGCGGTCTTTAGAC
>JBKPCD010000065.1:0-7109 GCA_046727175.1 Acidobacteriota bacterium
GGCCGCCGCGGAACTGTGCATCGGGCTGATCTCATGGGGCGCGAGGAACCTCACGGACACGCACGCGATCCGTCTCATCGCAACCAGCTTCATCGTGTTCCACGGCGCGTCGGCGCTGTTGGAGATTCGGGCGTTCATGGCGGGAGTGAGCAGTGGGATCTGGGCCAACGTTGTCGTTCGCTTCGTCGCAGTGGCCGTCTTTTCGTATTACGGACTAGTGCGTCCGGAAGGGGCCGCTGTGAACACGTCGGAATAGCCTACCGCGTTCAGAAGCCCTCGACTGTGGCTGTTCCGCGCTGAGACGGGAAGCAGGACACGATTGGTCTGAACGTTCAACCGGACGACCGAGAACAATGCGGACCACCGTTTTCTTACAGGCCGCGCTGAATGGCGACCGGATTCACCCAGCAGCACCGCGCAATCCGACCGCGATCGCGGAAGCGGCCCGCGCGGCCGTGGACGCTGGCGCTCAATCGGTGCATGTTCATGCGTTTGACGACGCTGCCCGGGAGACTCTCGAGGGCGCCGCTTGCGCCAAGGTTCTACGCGCAATCCGATCTCTCTGCCCTGAGAGTCCGATTTCGTTGACAACGTCAGCGGCGATTGTAGGGGAACCAAGAGAGCGTTTCAGGATCGTAGAGGCATGGGAGGAAATGCCTGACCTGGTTACTGCGAATCAGGGCGAACCAGGAATTGTGGAGCTTTGCGAGTTACTGTTATCCCGAGGCGTCGGTATCGAGGCTGGATTGCTGAGCATTGAAGATGCGCGAGCGTTCGTGCGTTCCGGCTTGGCAGGCCGGTGTCGACGCGTTCTTATCGAGCCACTTGACGCGAATCCGCACGCTGCTGTTCAGCACTCTGCCAGGATGGAAGACCTTGTGATGTCCGCGGGCATCACGCTGCCGCAGGTTCACCATGGTTACGGCATGGCGTGTTGGGCAGTCAATCAACGTGGACTGGAGAGAGGACATGGCATCCGTACCGGGTTAGAGGACATCACGCTACTGCCAGATGGTAAGCAGGCACGGGACAACGCGGATCTAGTCGCTGCAGCCCTGCGCTTGATCGGCGCGCATCTCAGCCGCCAGACTTCCAGCACATGAATTCAGTCTTCCCTCGTGGAGCCTCCCAGCTCAAAGGGCTTTGCGATACTCATACAGCGCCATCCCGAAGAAATCCGAGACTGCGTTTGAGCGCACATAGCCATGTCGTTCATAGAACCGAATCGCACGAGCAAGCGGAGCGGTCGTGTCGAGTGTGACTCGCGAGCATCCGGCGGTCTTCAACTCGCTTTCAATCGCCTCAAGCAACTGATCGGCAACCCCACCGCCCTGGAACGACGGCACGACCGCCATCCCCCGGATGTGGCCTTCCGTTCCATGCACGGCAGCACCAACCGTTCCAATGATCCGGTCCTGATCATTTCGCGCAATGAGGACGGTCATGATTTCGAGCCGGTGGTGCACCGATTCGCCAGTCATGACGGTGTCTTCGTACGCAGCTGGCGTGTACTGCCTCCGGAAGGGCGCGAAGGCGGCTCGCAGGCAGCCGAGGATCCCGTCCGCGTCGTCCAACGTCGCTCTCTCGATGCTGAAAGTTGGCCCTAGCGCCATCGACTTGGTCTCACCGATACCGTGCGATATTGCGCGCCCGAGAACGGCGTTATTGATGCGCGCGTGGCGCATCGGCCGCTCGGGCCTTACGGAAGACCGCACAGTAGCTCTCGAGGGTCCGCGACCTGGCCAGTCATCGATCATCTTCACGAGCGCGAAGCCGCTGGCGGTGACTTCATCGACCACGAGGCCGGCCGCCACGCCGTGGCCCTTCCGATTCCTCGGGACACCCTTCGGCGGCCACGGCCACAGCCAGGACAACGTCGGTGGAAAGTCGACGACCGCGAGAACCCCGCCAGGGCGCCCAGGAGTCGGACGTTCGTTGCCGCGGCATCGCTCAAGTGATGATAGACGCGCCGCAGCACCACGGCGTCGCAGCAATCAATGGGCAAGCCCGTATCGCTGGCGTGGGCCTGGACAACGATCACGTTCCGAAGCGCGGCGTCGGCGATCCGAGCACGAATCTGCTCGAGCGCTTGGGGATCAATGTCGGTGGAAAACACCTGTCCGCTCGGCCCAACCTCCGCCGCGAGCGCGACCGTCAGAGCGCCTTGACCGGCGCCCACGTCTGCCACCGACATGCCTGGCCTCAGCGTCAGCACCTCTCGCAGCAGCGGCATTTCCGGTCCGTCCCGGCGAAAGCCCCCGCCACGCCACGTATCGGATCCCAGCCTCGCGATCAGGCCCGCAATCGAGATCAGCAGGAAGGCTGTCGCGACGCGCTTTCCGATGTTCACAGCGGGCTCTCCTCGTAGAGGCTCCTTGGGTGTCATCACGTGCGCCTACAGCCACCTTCGTACCGAGGCCTTGTAGCAGACGTATCTGGGCCGAACCGCTTTTCCAAGTGGCGTTCCTCCCGCGGGACGACGACCGCGGCAACAAGCGTGAGAGCTGCGACGAGCGTCGCGAGGACCACCAGCTACCAAGCCAAGCCGCAACGCCGAGGTGCAGCAGCGAGAACGCTAGATAGATCGGATTTCGGCTGACGCGATACGGCCCCGTGCCAACGAGAACTGTGGTCGGTCTGTTGCCCGGGACGGGCGTGCCGGCCGTCCAGAGCTGTCGGACGGCCCCCACGAACGGCACCACCGCAGCCAGAGCCAGCGCACCTCCGATCGGCCGTCCGAGCGCGTGCTGGACGAACGACAGCGGCCACACGATGTGGAGCAAGACGCCCGTCAGAATCGAGGCCGCGTAGACGAATGGCGGACGAAGGATTCCGGGACGCGCACCAGCCGGGCCATAGTCCGTGGGAGGGTGACCGACGCCGGATGCGACCGACGGCAGTTCAGTACTCATGGTCGAACCGACCTCCCGACTAGTTCGGAGATTGAGAGCCACCACAAGAGTCAGTACTTTTCCGCCCGCGATGACGAATGCCGCTAGAGGTCACGCGACCGTTCGACTCAGCGCGCAATCCAGCCGAGCTCAACTGCCCGCTCGTGCATGGCTGCTTCGACCGCCGGCAGCGTCAGGAGCGAAACGACATACAGAAGAAGGAGGATCCCGATCGAAACGGCCCAAGCGCGAGGGCGGGTTTCCGGCGGGAGCCCCGCATTCGGGAGCCGACGGTCGGCTGGTCTCAGCGCCCACGAGACGATTGCGCACGTCGCGAAGAACAGCGGCACCGACCACGACTCAGCACCGTCGCCGGTTAACAGGTGCGAAGTCACGGCACCCGACCACAGGAAAAAGGAACCCGCGTACGCCCATTCCTTGAGCACCCGCAACCGGGTGCGGCGATCGCGACGGCCGCACCGACATGCCACGCGCCCAAAATGTAGGCGAGGTATGCCGGGTATCCCAGGTGGCGCAACTGGACGACGTTCCATTCGATCGGCTTCAGGTTCCATACCGATCCCGCAACCAACTCGAACACGATTATGAACGTGGTGACCCAAAAGGCGATGGTACGCATCCGGTTCCAGTTCCAGCGGCTTCGTGAGAGGGTGGCGTCGGTCGCGTGCTGGAACGTTTTGGTCGTTTGAGTGTGCAGCGGAGCCTCCTCGTCACCGATCTGGTGCCGCCGGTCATCTCGTTGACGGGTACCGACGATTCGCCCCGGCGCAACGCCGCACCGCGAATCAAGGCCCGGCTGCTCGTCCGCGATCGCTGTGGCGCGGCAGCGGAGCCGCCGTCAAATGCCGCAACTTGTCCGGATTGCGCATCACGTACAGCGCCCGAATGACGTCGCCCTCAATCTCGAACGTCGCAGTCTGCACCGGCCCCTCTGATCCGTCCACGATGACACCCGGCAGCCCATTAATGGTGACAAAGCGCAGCGTGAAGTCCTCGCGCCATCCTTTGCGCGCGACGTCAACCAGGAACTGCGCTGCGCGATCGGCGCCGTCGAGCACGTCCAGCGCCGCCGCCGCCTTGCCGCCGCCATCCGTCATGACGCGCACGTCGCTCGCGAGCAGCTGCGTCAGCGCATTGAGATCGCCCAAACGGATTGCCGCCAAGAAGGCGGACATGAGCTGCGCATGCTTCGCATCGATCTCGCCCGAACGCGCCGGGGGCGCCGTCGCGCCGCGAGGTCGCGCTGCACGCACGTGCGCGCGTGCGCGAGAGGCCAGTTGCCGGCATGCCGCCTCGCTTCGCTCCAGTGCGGTCGCTACTTCGCTGAACGAGAAATCGAACACGTCGTGCAGCAGGAAGGCAGCCCGCTCGAGCGGCGACAACCGGTCGAGCGTCAAGAGCAGCGCGATGGACAAATCCTCGGCCAGCTCGGTGGCGCTGTCAGGTGCGAGCGCTGCGGTGTCGACCACCGGCTCCGGCAGCCAGGGACCGACGTACTCCTCGCGCCGCGCACGCGCCGACGTGAGCATGCCGAGACAAATCCGCGTCGTCGTGGTCATGAGAAAGGCTCTCGAGTCCGACACGTTGCCGCGGTCGGCCGCATGCCAGCGCAAGTACGTCTCCTGCACCGCGTCCTCGGCATCAGCCACCGACCCCAGCATGCGGTATGCGAGTCCGAGCAAGCGGTGGCGGTACGGCTCGAAGCTCGCAGCGGGATTCGACATCGGAGCGCTCAGGCCGTACGCGCCGCCCCGTCCGCTAGATCCGGCCTGGCGCTGACGACGACACAGACGTCGTAGTTGCAATCCCGCTCGAACTGGTCAAGCGCTCTGAGCAATGTGGTCATGTTCCTCCTCCGGCTCCAAGAGTGAGACGGGATAGGGTCTCGGACTGTGACATTGACTGGGCGAGCACGTAGAGCGAATCCATCGTCAGTTGTCACAAATCACTCGAGTAATCCGTCTTCTATTCATGACGATGCGATCGATTGCTCTCTTTGCTCACGTGGTGGGGATGTTGGCGCTTTTCGCGGGGCTCGCCATCGAGTGGCTCTGCGTCGAGCGGTTGCGCGCGCCTGATGAGCCGGGGCCGCCAATTTTCACCGTAAGGATCCTCGAGCGACTGCCTCGCGTTACCGGAATCGCTGTCGCGTTGATTCTTCTCTCGGGGATGTCGTTGGCTGCGCTGATCGGCGCTCACCGCGCTGCATTCGTCGGCGTGTCATTCGTCGGGATGGTGCTTATGGCCGCGCTCGGCGGCATCGCACTGCACCCGCTGCTGCGCGCCGTGAAAGAACGTCGCCGAGCTGGGGCTGAACCCATGCCAGAGCTGCGTCAGCTTGCGTCCCGTCCATTCCTTCGCGCCTCGCTTCGGATCCGCGTCTGGATCGCATTGGCCATCGTGTACCTGATGGTTGCGAAGCCGGACCTCATCGAATGCACAGTTATTCTTGCGATCGCACTCATGGTCGCGGTCGTCGGAAACATGGCCCACGGACGTTGGACGGCAACCACGTTGTCCCCGGAGGACGCCGCCGAACATCGGGCACGCACCATCGGAGGGTCGCAATCGTCCTGACGACAGGTGCCCACTACGCCTAAGTGGGCGGTGTCTTGTGGGAGAAGCTCGTCAAGGCTCGTCTCGAGGCGGCTCGAACCGAGGAGCAAGCAAGGAGCAGGGATGGCGACACAACACGCGATGGATGAAGCCGACATTCGGCGGCGAGTCAACGAGTTGGTGGAAGCGATTCGCGCCATGGACCTCGAGAGTGTGACGTCGATTTGCGCTCCTATCCTCGTCTCGTACGACGTGGGACCGTTGCTGCGGCAGATGGGTGCAGAGGCAAAAAGGAACAACTGGGTGCAGGCATTCACGATGTTCCAACCTCCGCTGGGCTATGAGATTCGCGACCTCGAGATCACCATGGGCGATGACGTGGCGTTCGGGCACAGCGTCAATCGGTTGAGCGGCACCATGAAGAATGGGCAGAGCTGGGGTGGCTGGGTTCGATGGACGGCGTGCTTTCGGAAAATCGATGGCAACTGGCTCATGGTCCATGACCATGTCTCGGTGCCTCTCGATCCGGCAAGTGGAAAAGCGTTGCTGAATCTCGAACCCTGACTGTGATGGCGGGTTGTGGCCGCGGCAGCCCTACCTCTTCTAGGTGGACTGGTTCCTCTCTCTCTCGCGCGCGTGCTCGTATGGCAATTGCGATCTAGCGCGGGCGGTTCGTCCTAAATTAAAAGGAGGAGAGTGACCCGTGCGGAAGATTATCGTCGGCGCCCAGGTCTCCATGGATGGCGTCATGCAGGCCCCCGGCGGCCCGTGGGAGGATCCGACCAAGGGCTTCAAGTTCGGCGGCTGGGTGATGCCCTATTTCGATGAGGTGTTTGGCGAAGAGATCGACCGCGTCTTCAAGGAGAAATTCGACCTCCTGCTCGGCCGCAAGGCCTACGAGATTTTCGCGGCGTATTGGCCGTACTACGACGAAGACGCCCCTGATGGCGGCATCGCCAAGCTGTTCAAGGACATCAAGAAATACGTGGTTTCGCGCTCCGGCGACGTCGATGCGAGTTGGCAGGGCTCGGTGCTGCTGCGAGACATCGCCGACGTAGAGCGTTTGCGGGAAGACGATGGCCCGAACCTGGTCACCCAGAGCAGCACCGAACTTGTGCACGCGCTGCTCACGAACGACCTCGTCGACGCGATGAGCACCTTCACAGTGCCGGTCGTGCTCGGCGGCGGCAAAAAGCTGTTCGCGGACAGCTCAGCGCCGCACAGCTACAAGCTGACCAGATCGCGAGTCTCGAGTACGGGCCTCATGATCGCGCACTATGAGCGCGGCGGCGCGGTCAAGGTAGCCGACGCCGCCCTCGCCGAGCCGAGTAAAGCGGAAACGGCGCGGCAAGAGCGCATGAAGCGCGAGGGCTAATCTCACCTTGATCGCGATACGCTTACGTCATGCGACCCCTTCGATATTCCATCAACGTCACATTGGACGGGTGCTGCGATCATCGGGAGGGGATCGCGGACGAAGACTTGCATCGTCACGCGATCGAAAACATCGTCCAAGCCGATGCCCTTCTCTTTGGCCGCGTGACGTACGAAATGATGGAGGCGGCGTGGCGGTTGTCGACCCGGACGGTGGCGATGCCTGACTGGACGGAACCCTTCGCGCGGACGATCGACGCGGCGAAG
>JBKPCD010000066.1:0-43890 GCA_046727175.1 Acidobacteriota bacterium
TGGGCCCGCCGCGCGTCCTCCGCGCGAATCTTGCGACTTCGAACTCGACGTTCCAGTTCCTCGCGTTCGCCGGTCGTCAATGTGAGCGCCATTTGGCGCAGCAGTATAGCACTAGTAATTCAGTGGTAACAGTCCACTAGTGGCTCGTATCAGCTGAATCGGTAGCACCTTTCGGGCGGGGCATCCCGGCTGGCGGCGTTGCTCCTCCCTCAAATACTGCCGGTATTCTCGGTCGTCGCGTCTTGCCATCCGGGCGCCGCGCTCCGAAATCTGCTACCGATTCAGCTGATACGAGCCGCTAGTGATCAGTGATTCGATACACCCGCAACCTGCCGAACTCGAACGCCAGCGGCAAGTTCATTGATGCTTCCGTGACGAGATAATCGAGGTCGTACTCGGACGCCAGCTGACGAGCGCGGTCGGGTGTCAGCGACGCGAAATCGCCGACCGCAAGAAGTCGGTCGCGCGTTCGCATCGCCACGACGCGGTCGTACATCCCGATCGCGTCGTCCTTGATCGCCTCCGTGAACACGTCCCGCTGCCCGGCAACGCGGACGCTCGTACCGTACTTGACCGCGTGTGCCGGATCCGCCAGCCAGTGCGTGTCACGCGCCGTGCCGCGTGCCCATCGCATCACGCGTCCCCAGTCTGTATCGGGAATATCGATCGAGACGAGCTCGCGCTGGGCAGACACGGCGCGTGCGACATATCCGCTTCGAACGATCGTCACCGCGATGACCGCCAACGCAACCGCCCGCGCGCGCCGCTCCGAGGGTCGCGCTCCTTCCGCCAGCATCCAGACTGCATACACCGTCGCGAGGAAGTCGAGCATCCAGAAGATCCGGGCGGGCTGCGTCTGCACGGCAAGCTGTACGCCTGCAGCGTTCAGAGGCACTGCCACCGCAAACACCACGACGAGCGAGAGGCAGCCAATCAGGACACCGCGTTCGCGCGGTGTGACCAGCCCCGCGGCACGTCGACGACGAAAGATCGCGAGGATCACGGGCACGTAGCCAAGATTCAGAAGCCACGCCGTCATCGGCCAGCGCAACGGAAACAGATAGTTCTTGTCCGGCAGCGTCGCCACCCACGCCGGATCCATCGTCGAGAGCCGCCCCGCGAGAGGACCGGCCATCAGCGCCCATCCCCCGAGCACGGCGCCCACCCCACAAATCACGGCGGCCGGCACGCGAAGATGACGGTCAGCAACGACGGTGGCAACGCCAACCCACACGGTGAACCACACGGCAGTCGTCGGGTGCTCGAGCGCGCCGATGCAGACGAGCGCTGCCGCTACGGCGGTGCGCCCGCGCAGGAACGCCGCAAGACCCAGTACTCCGCAGGCGAACGCGACCTGCCGAGGGTGGAAGTACCACTCCAGTGTGTTCGTTCCGGACCTGGCGATCTCGTGCTTCATCGTCAAGGCTGCCAGGAGGCACACGGCGGCCCAGCGCGTCCGGTAAAGGGTGCCTGCGACACGAGCTGCGGCGAGCGCGAGCATGGCAAGTGTGACGATGTATAAGACAACAAACAACGATGGCAACGGCAAGGGGATGACGCGCGCCAGCATCGAGATCGTTTCATCGAAGAACGTAAGACGCGCTTGCGCCTGAATCAGATCGTGATCGTGGGGAAAGAGACCGGGATCGAGTCGTTCGAGCACCGCGGGAACGTAGAAGGCCTGATCCGACGCGCCATACCGGTAACCGCCGGAATTCAGTGTCGCGACGACGATGAAAATGAGAAGGAAAGAGACGCATGAGATAAGGGAAAAGGGACAAGGGAAAAGAGAAAAAGCTGTGTTGTGTCTCTCTATCCTTCTCTCTCCGGTTCCCCTTCTCCCTTCTCCCTTTTCATTGCTCATCGGCCGTTGGACCGTAGATCGGCGGGACGGGAATATTCCGGAGCCTGAGATACACGCTGAGCTGCCCACGATGATGAATCGTATGGTTCAACACGAAGCTCCGGAGAGCGCTGATCTTCGGCAGCGTGAAGAAAACCTGGTCTCCCTTTTTGAGGGTCCAGCTGGCGAGGAGCTCGGCATCGGTCAACGGCGCGAGACCGGCTCGCCCCGACTTGACCTTCGCGTCGAACTCCTGCAGCAGCGCCGCTCGCGACGCAGGCGCGTGCGGACGCGCGCCATCGGCGATCGAGTCCAAATCGAGCGACGCAGCACTGACAATGAAACTGCACCACTTCGGAATGGCGGCGAGATGTCCCGCCAGCTCTCCCATGGAGCGTGACTTCTCGTGCGGCTTCCACGCGTAATCCGCCTCCGGCACACGGTCCAGCAGACGGCGGGTGGAGCCCATCTCGTGATCGAACTCAGGAAGAAGCGCCTCGGTGATCGGCATTGCGATGTGTGAAAGTAAGAGTAGGAAGTAAGAAGTTCGAAGTTACAAGTACTTTCTCGTTCTACATGATGCTGTCTGTCTCGACGACAATCGTTTTCTGTCCGATCGGTTTGTCGCCAATGGAGAGCCTGAGCAGGTAGGTGCCTGCGGGGACGGCCGGCGGAAAGAAGCCGCGGCCGCGTCCTCCACCGCCGCCACCAGCTTGTGCCTGGGGCGTGCCGCCCGGTTGTTCGCCCCGACCAGGTGCCGCACCCGCCGCGCCGGCAGGCGTTTGTCCTCCTACCGGAGGCTGTTCCGCGGGAGGCTGTCCTGCCGGAGGCTGCGGTCCTTCGCCACCCGGCGCGCCTGGCCCTCGACCGCGGCCTGGAGGCGGATTCGATGCGAGATCCCATTGGACCCGGTTCAAGCCGGCGACTTTCGTCCCCGTCATCGAGCGGACCTCGCGGCCGGTGACGTCGCTGATCGTGATCTTCACGTCCTCGGTCGGTGCGTTCTTCAACCAATAGCTGATCGAAGTGCCGCGCGCCGGATTCTGGCCGCGGAAGTGCTTCGCGCCTTCCACGACGATCGTCTTCTGAATGTCGATGAGCCACGGTACGCCCGGCCGCACGTCGAGAAGCGTTGCATCGGAATTCATGACGTCATCGGTCAGCTGCTGCAGCGGGGTGATGTCGTCGATGATCCAGATGCTGCGCCCGTGTGTGCCGACGATCAGATCGTTGTCGCGGGGATGCACGAGGATGTCATCGATGCGAACCGTCGGCAGGCCGTTCATGAACCGCTTCCACTCTTTCCCGCCGTTCAACGAAATGTAGAACGCGTGTTCGGTGCCGAGATAAAGCAGGTTGCGATTCTTCGGGTCCTCGCGGATGACGTTCACGTTCCCTACGGGCAGGTTCGCGGCAACCGAGGTCCACGTCTCGCCGTAGTCCTTCGTGACGAACACGTACGGTTTGTGATCGTCGGTGCGGTGGCCGTCGAACGTGACGTAGCACGTCCCCGCGTCGAAGTGTGACGGCTCGACTCGAGAGACGTGGGTTTCCTTCGGCACGCCGGTCACGTTGTCGACGACGTTCGTCCACGTCGCGCCTCCATCGCGGCTGACCTGCAGGTTGCCGTCGTTGGTGCCCACCCAGAGAATTCCGGGAACGATGTACGACTCGCCAATCGTGATGATGTTGCTGAACGACGCGGCGCCATCGTGCTTCGAGGCCATGGGCGCCTTGCCGTCAACGCCCATGATCGGCCGATCGTTCCGCCCGATGTTGCGCGTCAGATCGAGTGACGCCGTCCACGTGTCGCCGCGATCGTAGGAGCGGAACAGCCGATCGGCGCCGAGATACACCGTCCGCGGATTGTGCGGCGACAGGATGAACGGCGTGTTCCAGTAGAAGCGAAAATACGTGTCGGGCGCCGGTCTTGGCACGACGTTGCCGTTCGGATTGCCCCGACCGAACCCGAACTGTGCGGCAAGCTGCTGAAGCTGCTCGGGCGTCATTCCTTCGGTACCCGGAAACGCTCCAGGTTGCAGGCCGCCGCGTTGACCCGGTGCCTGCGGTCCGGATGGACGGATCGACGTCGCCCGTCCGGCGCGCAGATCGAGACGTTGTGTCGCACCGTCCTGTGACTCCGCATAGAGCACGGTCCAATCCGATGGGTCGTTGGCAATGTAGAACCCGTCACCGCCGCCGACGCGAAACCAGTCTGAGTTGACGATCCCGTTCTGAGTGCGCGTCGCGCTTGGCCCGCACCAGCTTCCGTTGTCCTGCAGCCCTCCGCAGACATAGTACGGCTTCCGCATGTCCGCGCTTATCGCGTAGACCTGTCCGACCGCAACCGTGTTCACGTACTCCCATGTTTCCGCCTGGTCGTAGCTGACGTCGAGGCCGCCGTCGTTCCCGAGCAGGACGTGATTCCCATTCTTCGGATTGATCCAGATCGCGTGGTGATCGCTGTGCGGAATCCCCTGAACCTGACGCCACGTCTTCCCGCCGTCAATCGTCTTGAAGAACGGCGCGCCGCCCTGATACGCAATCTCAGGGTTCGTGGGATCCACGCGCACCTGGCTGTAGTACATCCAGCGATCGCCTTGATTCGACAGGAAGCGCCAGGTCTTGCCGCTGTCGTCCGACCGCCACACGCCGCTCTTCTTTGGATCCGGTGGTAGTGGCGGACCTCCGCGACCGCGACCACCACCGCCGAAGCCACGCTGTCCCGGAGGCTGGAGGCTGCCGTCGTCGTTCACCCCGGCGCCCGCGCCGCCGCTCGGTCCGACTTCGAAGGACGCGTAGATCGTCGACGGCTTCGATCGCGCGATGTCGACGCCGATTCGTCCAATGATCGGATTGTCGGGAAGACCGTTCCCCGTCAGCTTCGTCCAGTTCTTGCCTCCGTCGGTCGTCCTCCAGAGTCCGCTGCCGGGCCCGCCGCCGTTGAATCCCCATGGGGTTCAACGGCGCTGGTACGACGCGGCGAACAGAACGTTGGGGTTCGACAAATCCATGACGACATCGGTGAAGCCGGTATCGTTGTCGATGAATTTCGTGTTCGTCCAGGTCTTGCCACCGTCGACGGTCTTGAACAGGCCGCGCTCCGGGTTCGGTCCGAACAGATGACCAACCGCCGCGACGTACGCGATGTTTGGATCCTTCGGGTGCACGACGATACGGCCGATGCTCTGTGTCTCTTTCAGCCCCACGTATTCGAATTTCTTGCCGCCGTCGACGGACTTGTAGACCCCACCTCCGAACGAAGAGCTCTGGCGATTGTTGGCTTCACCCGTGCCGACGTAGATGACGTCCGGGTTCGATGGGGCGACGGCGATGTCGCCAATCGACGAGACCGGATACTCGTCGAAGATTGGCGCCCACGTGGTCCCGTTGTTCGTGGACTTCCAGACGCCGCCCGTCGCGAAGCCGATGTAAATGATGGAGGGATTGCTCTCGACGACGGCGATGTCGTCGACGCGTCCACCGATATTGGCCGGGCCGATCGATCGCCAGACGAACGAATCGAGAATCGGATCCTTGGTCGGGTTGATCGGCGGCGGCAGGCTCGGCGCGTGCTGCTCGACCCCTCCCCGCACACCACGCGCGGCGGGGACTCCGGGCTGTGGCGCTTGCGCCAGCAGGCCGCGTCCGCCGACCACGCAGAGCGCAACTCCCGCAGTCCACATCAACAGGCGCACACGCAGCGTTCCTCGGAACACACGGATCTCCTTCGTCGTTTTCTCTGGTTTGACGTTGACAGGGTGGGGTCTGAAGATCCCGCCCTACCTACAGCTACCCAAGTGAGCTTCGGATTAGGCCGACGTACACGGACAAGGCCCTGAGCCAAAGCCGTGCGCCCAGAGCCTCTCTACGAGTCGCAACACAGCCATCCTCCTCCTGCACAGTTGCACTTTGGCCGCAGTCTACGACAGGAGGTCGTACGGCGTTTACTTCTTGAAGTCCACCTTGGGGACCCGCTGCGCTTCAGGCGGCGCGGTGAAGTACGGGTATTCCTTGAAGCCGAACACTTTCGCGGTCACGTTGGAGGGGAACCTGCGACGCTGCGTGTTGTATTCCTGGATTCGCTCGTTGTATCGGCCGCGAGCCACCGCAATCCGGTTTTCCGTTCCCGCGAGCTCGTCCATCAATCGGTTGAACTGTTCGTTCGCCTTGAGCTGCGGATAATTCTCCGCGACGGCGAGAAGCCGGCCGAGCGCGGCGCTCTGCTGGTTCGCCGCCTGAATCGTCTCTTCGGGCGTTTTCGCGGCAAGGAGCCTCGAGCGCGATTCAGCGATCTCCCTGTAGACGCCTTCTTCGTGCGCCGCGTATCCCTTGACGGTCTCGACGAGGTTGGGAATCAGGTCGTTTCGCCGCTGTATCTGGTTCTGAACCTCTCCCCACGAGGCCTTGATCGCCTCTTCCTGAGTGGTGAACTTGTTGTACGAACAACCGGCGACCCCGGCCGTCATCAGGAGAATCAGCGACGCAATCACGTGACGGTTACGGCTTGTCATGCGACCTCACTCGAATCACGATCGGCTTGGCTCGAGGCTCCCGGCTCCCGCCTTCGCTAAAGCTACGCGGGCCACCGTAGCCTTGGTGGAGGTGGCTGGGCGTGCCCTGCCGGAAGCCGTCAGCCAAAACGCTGAACATCACGGGTTAGTATGACGTACGGGAAGCGCTTTGGGGTCTCGTGCGCTCCCGCGTTGAAATGCTCCGATTGATTTTCACGATCCAGCTCGTCCTCATCGCGTCCGCTGGCTGGATCGACGCGACACAGTCGTCACAGATCGCAGAAATCCGCTTCCGCTGGACGCCGGGTCAGATCGAGATTCCCGTTTCGGTTCAGGGAGCTCCGCCCGTCACGTTCCTGCTCGACACCGGCGCGGAGTTCTCCGTCATCAGCACTGCGCTCGCAGAGCGCCTTCACGTCACGACCACTAGTCAAGGGGCGCGGGACTTCGCAGATGGGGTATCGCTCACGCTCGGCGCGGCGGCTCTCGCGCGCGGACGCGACATCCGACTCCTGGATCAACGTGTGATGGTGATGCCGTTTGATGGCTACCGGCAGCGCGGGCGCGATATCGCCGGCTTGATTGGGTACGATTTCTTCGCGCGATACGTCGCTCAGATCGATTTCGAAAACACAACGCTGCGGATACGGGAACCGCAGTCGTTCCATCTGCCTTCCGCGGCCTCACGTCTTCCCATCGAATTCGTCGGGCGTCTTCCGGTGATGACGGCCGTGCTCGAATTCGATTCACGTGAGCGACTCGATGCGCGACTGATGGTCGATACGGGCGCGTCGCAGACGGTCATCCTGCGCCATCCGTTCGCGCGGCGTCATCAACTGGTGGAGCTCGCACCCGATGGCCCCACGCGAATCGCCCCAAGCCTGGCGAGTGGCAATCTGAAGCTCGTTCGTCTTCCTGCGCGGCGACTGCGCGTCGGCTCGTGGTGGTTCGACGATCCGTTCGTGCAGGCGCATCGCGAGCCGATCGGCTCGGGCGCTTACACCGATACGGACGGTGTTATTGGTAACGAGGTGCTGCGACGGTTCCGGTTGACCGTCGACTATTCCCGACGAATGCTGGGTCTCGAGCCGACGGACCGGTTGAATGAGCCGTTCGCGAGGTGAGCCAGTCGCTGATCGTCGACGTGCGGCGAGACCCAATAAACGAGACGCGGATTTCCGCGGATTCTCACGGATGGGTTCCTGGGTTGCGGACCGCAGAGGCCCGGCCGGGCCAATCCGCGTCAATCGGCGTTCATGCGCGTCTCGTGCTGTTCCTGGAGCGGCCGGCCGCGTCTCACTCGCGCGGACTTGCGGCGATTCCGGCGGCCATCGACTGTTTCACCATCCGCCGCTCGCGCCGCCGCCGCCGCTGCGTCCGCCCCCGAACCCACCGAATCCTCCGCCGCCACCACCGCCGCCGAACCCGCCGCGACCGAAGCCGCCGAATCCGCCACCGAGGCCTCCGCCAAACGGACCGACGCCGCTGTTCCAGCCGCTCCACGGTCCGCCACCCCAGTATCGCCGGCGGCGCCGGCGTCCGCGCGTCATCAGGATCAGGATGATGATGAAGAAGACGATCGTCGAGAACGGAATACGGATAGGCACGTCTGGCCTGACCGGCTCTCGCGGGACCTGCTGCAGCGTGACGCCACGTCCTTCGGCAACGCGATTGATGATTCGCGTCGTCCCCGCCAGCAGTCCGGCGCCGAAGTTGCCTTTCCTGAACTCGGGAAGCATGGCCTCGCGGATGGTCTGCCCTGCGAAGCCATCCGTGATGAACGCTTCCAGGTCGTAGCCGACCTCGATGCCCACTTGTCGATCGTCGACCGCAAGGACGATCAGGAGGCCGTTGTCCTTGCCGCGCACGCCGATGCCGCGGCCGTGGTTCTCGAACATCTTGACTTTGTATTCGTTGATGTCCGCGTATGGCCGGTACGTGCGAACGGTCGCCACCACGACGACGTCTGTCGTCGCCTGCTGCAGCGACCGGATTCTGCGATCGAGCTCGCGTTCGCTCTCGTCGTCGATGACGTTGGCAAAGTCATTGACGGGTTGGCTGAGCAGCGGCGGCAGCGGCAGTTCTGCGCGGGCACTGACGGTGGCCACGCCACAAACAGGACAAGGGAAAAGGGAAGAAAAGGGAAAAGGCAAAACGGAAAAGGGAGAAGAAGGCGGAGACGGAGTGCGCAAAGGCAGAACCAAAAACCCGAGCGTCAGCAGGGCGGTTGCGACGAGCCCGGTGCTTTCCCTCTTCCCTTGTGCCCTTTCCCTTGACACGCGAAGCCTCACCGGTGCCTCCACGCGTCGACGTAGTCCCAGATCAGTTCGCTGGCGGCGACGTACCGGGCGAGGAGTGGTGATGGGTCAGCAATCGAGCCCATCGTCCGGTGCGAGGAGAGCACGTCGCGCACGAGCGCGGCCGGGACGCCGATACGTGCTTCGACGAACGCGGCGAGACCCTCATCATGCAAATCGGAGTCAGTCGCCACACCATTCAGCCGCGCGATGTGCGTGAGCAGGGTCCGGAATGCCGGCGCTGACGACACGATCAATCGCGTCAGCTCGCGGGGCCGTCGTCGAGCCTCGAGAAAGCCTTCACGCAGGTGAATGAGATGACTCTTCGCTTGCTGCTCGCACGCGCGGCGGAGGTCCATTTCGGCCACGGCGATGCCCTCGAACGGGTTCTGACCGAGAATGACGACATGTCGCGCGATAATCTCGCCGAATTCGAGCGGGAACGCGTCGAGCGAGCGCGAGAACTCGTCGCGTGAGAGGAGCAGCGGGACGGCAAGTCCGGCGCGATGCCAGCCGTCGACCGACGATGCGCACGCGGTGAGGTCGTCGAACGTGAGGCTCGCCACGAGGACCAGCGTGTGGAGCTCTGGCGAGTGATCCGGCGGGGCGTCGTACGCGACCACGGAATGCAGGCGTTCCGCGAAGACGCGCCGCAGGTCCGCTACGAGCGATTGAGCCGCCGCTGCGCGGTCCGGTGCAAGAGCCGGTCGACGTGAAGAGTCCATTCGACCATTATGGACGAACCGCAATTTGACAACGGCCGTGACGGACCAGTGGAATGGAAAGCTGATGCAGCTGCGCAAGCTCAACACCGGGTGCTTTGGTGGGGGAACCGGGCTGCCGAGTCTCCTCGGCGGACTGAAGACGAACCCGTGGCTGAACGTTCACGCGGTCGTCACGATGTTCGACAGCGGCGGCAGCTCGGGTCAGTTGCGTGATCAGCTCGGCGTGCTGCCGCCTGGCGACGTATTGAAGTGCGCGCTCGCGCTCGCGCGCAACGAACGGGAAGCGCGGCGCGTGTTGCTCTCGCGCCTTCCGATGCTCGAGCACGAGCGGCTCCGCGGCCACACTGGCGGCAACCTGCTGCTGTCGATGATGGAGCGCTACAGCGGCGACTTCGTGGCGGCGGTGGATGGCCTTCGCGCTTTGCTCGGCTGTGCCGGGCGGGTCTGGCCCGTCAGCACGGAACAGGCGAGCATCTGCGCGGAGTACGGCGACGGCTCGCGCACGCGCGGCGAGGTCGAAGTGGACGCGGGCCACAGCTCCGGTCACGCGGTCGTTCGCCTGTGGCTCGAGCCGGACGTTCGTGTTCACGAATCCGCGGCCGCCGCGATTGCCGGGTTCGATGCCGCGGTCATCGGCCCAGGCAGCTTCTACACGAGCCTGATGCCGATCTTCCTGGTGCGAGGCACTGCCGAGGCGATACAGAAAGTGAGGGGCCCAATCGTCGTGGTCGCGAACCTTCTCTCCGAAGGACGCGGCATGGCGAACTTCACGGCGGCTGACGCGGTGTGCCAGATCGGCCGCGCGATTGGTCGTCCAATCGATGTCGTGATCGTCAACACCGCGCGGCCGACGGAGGCAACCCTGGCGAGCTATCGCAACGAACACAAGCAGCCGCTCGAAGTCGGGAGCCTGCCGGCATCGTGTGAGATCGTGACCGGCGAGTTCTGGTGCGGCGACATCGCGCGCCACGATCGCCGACGCCTCGCCCAGGCCGTCTGGGCAGTCCTCTCCAGACGGCTGCTCTGAGAATGTGCTGCCTCTCCTGACCCTGGACAACGTCTCCCTGGGCTTTGGTCATCTGCCGTTGTTCGAACAGGCAGACCTGCGCATCGACGCGGGCGAGCGGATCTGCCTCATCGGACGCAACGGTTCCGGCAAATCGAGCCTGCTGAGGGTTCTCACCGGCGAAATCGCGCCCGACGGCGGTAGCATCTGGCGGTCGCCTGGTCTGCGCGTCGCGCGGCTCGATCAAGATGTGCCGGGTACTGCCGACCGTACGGTGTTCGAGGAGGTCGCCGACGGTCTTGGTCAGCTGGGCGCGCTCGTCGCCCGGTATCACCAGGCGGCGATGGAAGCGGGCGACAGCCCGGAGGGTCTCGCTCGTCTTGGCTCCCTGCAACATCAGCTCGAAGAGGGCGACGGCTGGCGGCTGGAACAGAGAGTCGAGCTGGTGGTCTCACGGCTCACGCTGCCCGCCGACAAGCGGATGGGTGAGCTGTCAGGTGGTTGGCGACGCCGAGCGCTGCTCGGAAAAGCACTCGTGTCGAATCCCGATCTCCTGCTCCTCGACGAGCCCACGAATCATCTCGACATCGAGGCGATCCGGTGGCTCGAAGACTACCTGCGCCAATATGCCGGCACGTTGCTGTTCGTGACGCACGATCGCGCGTTTCTCTCCGCACTGGCGACCAGAATCATCGAGCTCGATCGCGGTACGCTGACGTCGTGGCCTGGCTCCTATTCAACCTATCTCGAAAAGAAGGCGGCAGCGCTCGAGAACGAAGCGCGCGAGCTCGAGCGCCTCGACAGGAAACTCTCAAAAGAGGAGGCCTGGCTTCGGCAGGGAGTCAAGGCGCGTCGGACGCGAAACGAAGGGCGGGTGCGCGATCTCGTCGCGCTGCGGCAGCGCCGTGCGGCTTATCGCTCCGAAGGCGGTTCGGTCCGCATGACAATCGATGGCGGCGATCCGTCCGGCCGTCTGGTGTTCGAAGCCCTGGATGTCAGCAAATCCTTCGGCGGGGTTCCGGTCATCCGCGGATACTCGCAGCGCATCTTGCGCGGTGATCGGATGGGGCTCATCGGCGCGAATGGATCCGGGAAGACGACGCTGCTTCGGCTGCTCGTAGGAGAGCTCGAACCGGACGCCGGCACGATCCGGCGAGGCAGCCGCCTGCAAATTCGATACTTCGATCAGCAACGCGAGCAGCTCGATCCCGACACATCCGTGGCTGATACGGTTGGCGACGGAAACACCACGATCGTCATCAACGGTCAGCCGCGGCATGTCATCGGCTATCTTGCCGATTTTCTGTTTCCCCGCGAACGCGCGCAGTCGTCTGTGAAGTCCTTGTCGGGCGGAGAACGGAACCGGCTCATGCTCGCACGCCTCTTCGCGCACCCTGCAAATGTCCTCGTCCTCGACGAGCCCACCAATGACCTCGACATCGAAACGTTGGAGCTCCTCGAGGAGCTGATCGGGGAGTTCGATGGCACCGTGCTGCTCGTCAGCCACGATCGTGCGTTCCTCGACAACATCGTGACCAGCACGCTCGCGTTCGAGGGAGGAGGAGTCGTTAGTGAGTACGTGGGCGGGTATGAAGACTATGTCAGACATCGCAGCGCGGGACTTCAGTCCCGCGTCGATCTGCCGGGGCAACCCGGTCGCACCGAAAGAAGACGCGGAGCTGAAGCGCCGCGCTCCGCTGTCGGCGAAGATCTTCGCGACGTTCGGAAAGCGGGTAGACGTAGGCTTTCCTACAACGAACAACGCGAACTCCAGGCACTTCCCGCCCACATCGAGGCACTTGAGACGGAGCAGCAGCGATTGAAGCTCGAAGCCGAATCGCCGGACTTCTATCGCGAGAACGCCGATCACATCCGCGTCGTGCTGGCACGACTAGAGCAAGTGGCACGAGATCTCGAAAGCGCCTTAGCGCGTTGGATCGAACTGGAGGAAGCTGCGAATTGATCCGACCGCGGGAATTACACGAGACCAGGAGATCAGGAGCTCTCAACGTAAAACTCCTGATCTCTTGATCTCTTGTTCATGACGATGACCGTGATACCGAATCCCGAAGCCCGAGCCCCGGCACGCGAGCTACCGAGCCACCGAACTACCGAGCTATCGGCCCCCCGCCCCGCCCTATTCGAACGACTTCGTGAACAGCTCCTCGATCGCGCGCTTCCCGTTCTCGTGAATCGTTCGCGTCCCGGTGCCTGTGAAGTGAGGATGCGTGATCGTGGGTGTCGTCGCACCGCGCGATTTCCAGTCGCTGCCGGTCCACTCGAACCATCCGTCCTTCTCCTGATCGAAGACGAACAGTGGCTTGTTACACAGCTTCGCGAATTCAGCGCCCCAACCCGTCCCGCCGCGGACCGTGCCGTCGTCGAGAATGGCGCCGGCTACGTAAATCTCCTGGCCGTTGTTGATCTGATACCAGAGCGTCTGCAGGACGCGGCGGATCGTCGGGCTGTCGGTGTAGCGGCGATGCATCAGGCGCGAGACGTACTCGAGGCTGACGTCGCCGTTCTGCAGCTCTTCGTGATTCAACACGCGAACGCCACGTCGGCGTGCGATGTTGTGACCCTCGAAAGTGAAATTCACTTCCTCGATGCCGTGACGCTCGGCGCACGCCCCGAACTCCGCCTCGGCCCCGGGCGCGCCGCCGCTGAACAGGATGAAGTCGCTCTTTTGCATGAGTGTTTGGAGGTCGGAAGACAAGAACCACGGCCTACACGGAACGCCGCTTCGGTGCAGTCCGCTTCATGTCGATGGATGACGCTTTCTTTCGTGTGGTCGTGCTTCTGGATGTGGCAGTCTTCGCACGCCCCGTCGTGGGTGACCGTTTCGCGGGGGCCTCACGCGCGGCCTTCAGCGCGGCGGCCTTCTTGATGATCTTCGCAAGCATCTCTCCCGCTTCGCCGCCTTTCGCGGGACGATTCGACACCCAGACATCGGGCCGATCGGCTGCGAGAATGTCCTCGAAATCGCCGTCGCTCTTCACGCTCCGCGGCGCGAACTCGACGATGTCGACGTCGCCGGCCCATTCGTCGCGATGTTTGATGAGCAGCCAACTGCGCGCGCCGCCCGAGCCGGCTTGTCCGCCCCAGCGCCCACCTGTCCGAACAAGGACCCAGGATCCCTTCAATTTGTAGCCGTCAAGCGTGAACTTCAGGTCTCCTTTCTTCAACGCGGCATCGACGTCGTCGACCTGCGGCGTCCACGTGCCCTGGTCCCAGAGCATGACAATCCCCGCTCCGTAGCCTTCCGGGATGACGCCCTCGAACGTGCCGTACTCGATAGGATGATCTTCGACGTGCATCGCGAGCCGCTTCGTCTTGGGATCGAGCGATGGTCCCTTGGGGACGGCCCACGACAGGAGCACGCCGTTGTGCTCGAGCCGGAAATCGTAATGCAGATGACTGGCCAGGTGCTTCTGCACGCAGAAGAACAGACCTCTCTTCGTTTTTTCTTTTTTCGCACGTTCGGACGCGACCTTCAGATCGCCGGCTGGCTCAGGCGACTTCGTGAAATCACGTTTCTCGCGGTACTTTTCGAGTGGCATGATGCCTCGATGTCAATGTCTCATCCGCGTTGTCAGAGTGCCAACGGTCGAACGAGTTCCACGTCACGGGCCAACGGCGGCTTCACAAAACACGAAGGGACGATGATCACGAAGAAAGATCAAAAAAATCATTGGGATTCTGAGCGGTTTCATCGTGGTCTTCGTGCCTTCGTGGTCTTCGTGACATGCTCGTGGACCGTCTTTCTGAGCCGATGTGACTGAAGCTGGCTCATCCTTGCTCGCTGAGCCTCCTGATCGGCTTGACGAGGATGAACATCAGCAGGCTCGACGCCAGCAGGATTCCGGCCACGATGCCGAAGAGCGTCTGGAGCGGCATCGTGCTGAAAAACCCGGCGGCCCAGCCGGCCAGCTTGTTTCCAAACGCGTTCGACAGGAACCACACGCCCATCATCAGTCCGACGATGCGAACGGGGGCGAGCATCGTGACAGCGCTCAGACCGACGGGACTGAGACAAAGCTCTCCGAGCTCGGAAATGAAGTAGGCTGCAATCAGCCACCAGGGGCTCACGCGCACGCCGCCGCCCTGCGTCATCGTACCAGCAGGGACCAGGACGAGGAACGCGAATCCCATGAACAGCAGCCCGAACGCGAACTTTGCAGCGACCGAAGGTTCGCGACGCCCCAGTCGGATCCATAGCCACGCGAAAACCGGTGCGAGCGCGATGACAAAGATTGGCTGCACCGACTGAAACCACGACGACGGGAACTCGAAACCGAGCATCTCGAGCCGCGTGTATCGATCTGCGAAAAGGTTCAGTGTCGAGCCGGCCTGTTCGTAGGCGCCCCAGAACAGCGTCGCGACGAAGAAGAAGATCACGATGGCGCCGATGCGCTTCCACTCGGCGATCGTGAGGTTGAGGGCACCGGAGTTCTCGACCGACGATTGCGTTGATGCTGCCCCGGATGCCGGCTTGGGACGCGCGGACAATCGCTGGAGTGCCGGGTCGAGGCGGTGTCTACCCAGCACGTACTGGGTGAGACCAAGCGCCATCCCGACGCCCGCGCACGCGAATCCGATGTGCCAGTCCACGCGCTGAGCGAGGTACCCGGCGATGAGCGGTCCGATGAACGCGCCCAGATTGATTCCCATGTAGAAGATCGAAAACCCGGCGTCGCGTCGTGTGTCGCCCTGATCGTAGAGCGATCCAACCAGCGTGCTCACGTTGGGTTTCAGCAGGCCCGTCCCGATGACGATCAAGCCAAGTCCCGAGTAGAAGAACGGCAGTGACTTGAACGCCAGCGTGAAATGTCCGAGCGCGATGATCGTGCCGCCGACGAGCACACTCCGGTATTGCCCAAGGCCCCGATCTGCTACCAGGCCGCCGAGGATCGCGGCGCCCCAGGCGCTGCCCGTGTAGGTTCCGTAGATCGATGCAGCATCCGCGTCGCTGAACCCGAGCCCGCCCGCGGCCGCCGGCGCCACCATATAAAGGATGAGAAACGCGCGCATGCCGTAGTAGCTGAAGCGCTCCCACATCTCGGTGAAGAAGAGCGTGGACAGGCCGCGCGGATGGCCGAAGAAGCCCCGGTCCACCGCGCTCACCGGCTGGGTCATCGTCCTCGGATGGATCACGGCAGACGAGGCGGCATCGGCCACCCGCACAGCATACGACAGTCGGCCGTCGACGTATCATGAACTGGTGCGCGTGTTGCTCATCTCGACCTACGACTTGGGCCGGCAGCCTTTTGGGTTGGCGTCAGCCGCGTCTGCACTGCGATCGGCGGGGGTCGAAACGTGTTGCGCTGATCTCTCACGCGAACCGCTGGTCGAATCAGCCGTCCGCGAGGCCGAGGCGGTCGCGTTCTTCCTGCCGATGCACACGGCCACGCGCCTGGCGCTTCCAGTCATCGATCGCGTCCGTCTCCTCAATCCGCGCGCGCGGCTCTGCGTTTACGGTCTGTATGCGCCAATCAACGCGGGTCTGCTGCGGGAACGCGGTGTGACGACAATCCTTGGCGGTGAGTTCGAGGATGATCTCGTGGCGTTCGCGGTCGACGTAGACAGCCGGAGCGCGGGGCTTCAGCCCCGCGTCAGCAGCGCCGTCGCCGGTCGAACCCCTGACGCGGGGCTGAAACCCCGGGCTCCGGATATCCGCGTCCCTCGGGTGACGTTCCGCGTGCCCGATCGTGGGGGGCTTCCGCCGCTCGCGCGATACGCCACGCTGCAGAATGGCTCCGAACGCCGCATCGTCGGCTACACCGAGGCGAGCCGCGGCTGCAAGCATCGTTGCCGTCATTGTCCAATCGTTCCCGTCTACGATGGGCGCTTCCGGATCGTACCCGTCGACCTCGTGCTCGCCGACATTCGATCGCAGGTCGCGGCCGGCGCAACGCACGTAACGTTCGGCGATCCCGATTTCTTCAACGGAATCGGGCACGCCACGCGCGTGATCGAGGCGTTCGCGCGCGAGTTCCCGGATGTCTCGTACGACGTCACGATCAAGATCGAGCACCTCCTTGCGCACGCGGACCAGCTTTCGCGTTTGCGAGACACGCGGTGCGCGTTCGTGACGAGCGCCGTTGAAGCACTCGACGATGAAGTGTTGAAGAAGCTGAACAAGGGACATACGCGCGCCGACTTCGAACGGGTTGTCGAGCTGTTCGATGCGATCGATCTTCCGCTGGCGCCCACTTTTGTCGCGTTCACGCCCTGGACGACGCTCGAGAGCTACTGCGACATGCTGCAGACGGTTGATCGATTGAATCTCGTCGAGCATGTCGCGCCAATCCAGTGGGCGATTCGCCTGCTCGTCACGGACGGATCGCCACTGCTGGAGCTCGACGAGATTAGGGCTGTCGCCTCGTCATTCAATGCGCAGTCGCTGACGTTTCCTTGGCAGCATCCCGACCCGCGCGTCGACGCGCTCCAGCAGGAGATTGCCACCCTTGTTGGCCGGCAGCTCACGAGCTCGCGGTATACGACGTTCGCGCGCGTCTGGGACGCCGCGCACCGAACCGCAGGCGCGATGGCGACGCCCACCCAGCCGCCGGTGTCCCGCGCCGCGATTCCGTACCTGAATGAACCTTGGTACTGTTGAGCGGAACCAACGTCGGAGCAGGTTGCTCTGATTTAAAAGGGAAAAGGAAAAGCGCCTGCGGCTGCGCCGGGCCGCGAAGGCGGTCCCGCCGCGCGAGCGGGGGTGGGGCGCCGCGAGCACTGAGAGAAGCTGGCAGGCGGCCACGACGAACATCGGCGTCACGATGCCACGAATCCTCATCCTCTCGACGACAACCGGGTATCAGCTGCGCTCGTTCGCCGACGCGGCAGCGAAGCTGGGTGTTGACCTCGTGTACGCGACCGACCGGTGCCACACGCTCGACGATCCGTGGCAGGATGCGGCGATTCCCGTGCGATTTCACGAAGAGGAGGACTCGGTCGCGAGAATTGTGGCCGAAGCGCAAGCCGGTCGCTTCGATGGCATCGTCGCTGTCGGCGATCGGCCGACGGTCCTCGCCGCGATGGCTGCCGAACGACTTGCGCTGCCCGGGAATCCTCCCGACGCCGCGCGCGCGAGCGCGAACAAGCTCCTGGCTCGAAGTCGTTACCGTGATGCGGGCCTTGGGGTGCCCTGGTATTACGTCGTACCCGCGAACGCTGGCGGGCGCGCGGCAAGCGAGGATCCTCGCCTGCGTTTCCCCGCCGTCATCAAACCGCTCGGTCTCTCGGGGAGCCGCGGAGTGATTCGAGTCGATTCACCCAGCGAGTTTGTGACCGCGTTCGAGCGCGTGCGTGCGCTTCTGAGACGTCGCGACGTGCGCGCGATGCGCAGCGGTCTCGACGATGAAATCCTCGTCGAAGGCTTCATCGACGGCTGCGAGTATGCAGTCGAAGGTGTGCTCACTTCCGGAACGTTCCAGCCGCTCGCGATTTTCGACAAACCCGATCCGCTCGCCGGTCCGTTTTTCGAGGAGACGATCTACGTGACGCCGCCGGCCTTGCCGGCCGCCACCGAGGCCGCGATCATCGATCAGTTCCAGCGCGGCGCGCGCGCCCTCGGGCTGGTGCACGGTCCGATTCACGCGGAGTGCCGGCTGACCGCGGTTGGCATCTTCATCCTGGAGATTGCGGCACGACCGATTGGCGGCCTGTGCTCGAAGGCCCTGAGATTCAGGCGTTTTGATGACGCGACCTCTCTCGAGGAGATCCTGCTGCGCCATGCGATTGGCGAGGACGTGACTCGATGGCACCGGGAAGCGGCGGCTTCGGCCGTGATGATGATCCCAATCCCGCGGCGAGGTGTGCTGAGGCGAGTCGACGGCCAGGACGCCGCGCGCGCAGTGCCGCGGGTCGAGGATGTAAGGATTACCGCAAAGACCGATCAACTATTGGAGCCGCTGCCGGAGGCCGGCAGTTATCTCGGCTTCATCTTCGCGCGAGCAGCAGCTGCCCGCGATGCCGAAGCTGCGGTCCGCGAGGCGCATCGCCGATTGACGTTCGTCATCGATACGCCAATCGATGTTGCGGCCGTGTAATCGCTTTTTCAGCCTTTTGCCTGCTGCGGAACGTAGCCAGGCGGCAGCGCCGCCCCTTCGCCGAAGAAGAAATCCTCCATGTGTTTCGCAACCAACTCCTGCGCCTCTTTCTGCCACGGCATGAGCCGGTATTCGTTGAGGATCATCTTCATCCGCTCTTCCCACATCTTCCAGGCTTCAGCAGAGATGTGCTCGTAAATCCTCCGTCCGATTTCGCCGGGCCATGGGGGAGCATCGAGACCTGGCAGTTCCTTCTGGAACTTCTGGCAGAAGACCTTCCGGCCGGTCATATTGCCGGCGGGCAGTTGGGCGGCGGGGGGATCACACTCGGCCATCTCGGCATCTTAACAGGTTCCCAGTTCACAGGTTCCAGTTCCCGAGGGTGCCTATCGCTGCAGCGTGCTCGTGCCGATACTACGAAGGCCCGGCATCGCAACCTGGAACTTGGACCCCGAACGAGGAACCGGGAAGCGATGAACCAGGAACGTGCCGATAAGTGCGAAATGAATGCCTCATGTGTAGGAAAGGGTGTAGCGAATCACTCCAACCAGGAGGGGCCATTCGACGCGCTCGGTTCTATCCTCACAATTTTCAGCCATTTACGGGCCAACTCGTCCGTCAATTCCCTCGATTTCGTGGCACACGGTTTGATACGTGGCCCAGCGGTAGCCACGCGGTCCGTTGCGGAGTGAAAGCAGCAATGCCGAAAGACGAAGACCCGGGCCCTCCTCCGGAGGAGAGCCCGGACACTCCGACGGACGAACCCAAACCCGCGCCTGTTCAGGATCCACCGTCCGAACCGGACACACCGCCGTACGTGGTCCGGCCGGCCGTGACTGACAGGCCCCCTTCACAAACGAGGGTCGACTATGAATGATCTAGACAAGACACGCAATCTGGGAGAACGTAGGGAGCGCCGCGGGTTCGCGTCGATGTCTCCCGAGAAGCAGCGAGAGATCGCGAGCAAAGGCGGTCGTGCCGCCCATCAGAAGGGGACGGCCCACGAGTGGACGTCCGAAGAAGCACGCTCCGCCGGGCGGAAGGGCGGCCAGATCAGCCGAGGCGGTCGCGGGCGTCTTACCGAACCCCCAGTGACGGGGTCCGAGACGCCATCAGGCAGCGCTGGCGGGTTCGAGAGCCAGCAGTAGCACGGAGGCGTGTGCGTATGGTGAAACGGGTAGCGATGGCGATCGTCGTGACGCTCGCCGGCGTCGCGACGGCCTCTGCCCAGACGTCCGGCAGTGGCCCGGCAGCGTCGCAGCAGCCACCACCGGCGTCGGCGGGCCAGCAACCCGCTTCGCCGCCACCCCCTGAAGAAACCCGTCCAGCCACGACGACGTTCATGGGGGACACCGGGCTGTGGTTCGTGCCCACTGGTGAGGTACTTCCCCACAAGCGATGGTCGGTCAGCGCCTATCGCGTGAACTTCGACTACAACCAGGGCTTCACCGACGTCACGAACTGGCCCGTGACGTTCGGAGTTGGCGTGAAGGACCGCGCCGAGATCTTCGGCGCGTGGTCCCTCGTCCGGCGGATCGATCGCGACGTGCGCCCGATCTTCATCCCGACTCAGCCCGAAGCTGGAGGCCTCGTCAACGAGTATCCCCTCGTTCGTCAGGGGTGGTCGGACAATCAGCTCGGCGATCTCTGGCTCGGTGCGAAGATTAACCTCGCTTCGGAGTATCACCAGCAGCCGCTGGCATTCGGTGTCCGGGCGATGATCAAGTTGCCCACGGCGAAAGACACCGACGAAGGCGTCGGCACCGGCAAGGTTGATTTCGCGTTCGATGCGATCGCGAGCAAGGAAATCAATCAGCGCGTAGAGCTGTCCGGGTACGGCGGTCTGATCTTTCGCGGCGACCCGGCAGACATCGATCTGTCGAATGGATTCCGCTGGGGCGTCGGGGTCGGCGTGCCTACGCGGCAGCATCTCAGATTCACGGCGGAGTTCCATGGCGAGTTGTTGTTCGATGACACCCTCCCGTACACTGGCACGGGCCTCGTCGGCGACGATGGTTCGGTTCCGCCCGCGATAACGAACCTCGATAATCCCGCCACAGTGTCGTTGGGCCTGACCTGGCTGGGGAGGAACGTCTTCGCCGGCGCGGGGCTCAATTGGCGCGTGAATCTCGATGGCCGCAACAAGTTCGGCTCTCCCTTCGAGGACGTGACTGGCGACGCGCTCGGCTTCCAGGCGCGCATCGGCTATCACCCGGGTGTGCGGGTCTACGTGCCGCCCCCGCCGCCGCCGCCCCCTCCGCCACCGCCGCCTGCGCCGAAACCCGAGCACACGCTGTCGGTGAAGGCATCATGCAACCCGTGCACGGTGGAGGTCGGCAAGGCCTCGACGGTCACCGCAGCGGTACAGAGCTCGATCAATTGCGCGGTGACGTACAACTGGAGCGCACCGAGCGGAAGCTTCTCTGATCGGACGGCGCAGAAGACAACGTGGACCGCGCCGACGACAGAGGGATCGGTGCCGGTCACCGTGACGGTCACATGTCCGCAGGATGGGAAGACAGCGACCGACACCGTCAACATCCAGGTCATACGACCGGCCGTCAAGGAGATCACCTTCGAAGACGTGCACTTCGACTTCGATCGCTATTCGCTGCGGCCGGAAGCAACGCGCGCGCTCGACGAAGCGGTCAATGCGCTGAAGCAGAGTCCCGAGCTGCGGATTCAGATCGAAGGGCACACCTGCAACATCGGGACGGCCGAATACAACCTCGCCCTCGGCGACCGCCGCGCATCGGCGGTGCGCGACTACCTGACGAGCCGCGGCATTGCAGCGAATCGGCTCGAGACGGTCAGTTACGGCGAGGAACGTCCGAAGCACGACAACTCGCGCGAAGAAACGCGTCGGCTCAATCGTCGCGCCGCGCTGGTCGTGCGAGTGCAGCGGTGAGCGGAAATCTGACGTGTGACTGAAACGGCCGCGCTGAGCCGTTCACGAATCGGACGCCGTTCCGGGTTCTTGATTCGTGAGCGGCTCGCGGTCGGCTCATTCGTGGAACGTCACGCGTCGTGTGATCGTCTGCAGCGGAGCGAGCGGGCCATGCGGTACGTGCATCTGTACCTGGTGGGATACTTCCTCCTCGTCGCAGGAGCGCTCGCAGCACTCTGGTACGGTGGTGTGCTGCAGCGGATTGCGGCAATGTGGGTCCTGATCGGCTTGATCATCGCCGTCGGGCTAGGCGTCATGCTCGCCATTTCCGCCGGCAAACCCGAAATCACGCGCGAATGAGGACAAACGCGATTCAAGGATTCAAGGATTCAAGGATTAGGGAATAGGGATTCGAGCGCCTCTCTCCTGCAAACCTCCAGCTTCGCCGCCGCTCTCATCACTTTTGTAGACCCTGGGCGAGGCTGCTTTTTTGCGCGGCGCAATCCTTCGTAGTCACGGCGCGCGAAAGCATTCCACGAAAAACACGCGAGAGTCGATGGCACGGGATGTGATTACACAGCCTCTGCCATGCTTCGAAGCCTCAGGCTGCGAGCGTTTCTCCTGACCTTGTTGCTCGTAAGCACTGCAGGCTGCAAGGAAGAGAAAGGCGTCAAAGTAGCCAGCTTCCAATTGAACGGCGTTCACGCTGTCTCACAAGGGCAATTGCGAGCCGTTCTGGCAACGGGTAAGAGCTCGCGTTTGCCGTTTGGCGAGAAACGCTACTTCAGCCGCGAGGAATTCGAGGCCGATCTCAAACGCATCGAGGCGTTCTACAAGGATCGCGGCTATCCTGACGCGCGCGTCAGCTCGTTCGATGCGAAGCTGAGTCGCGATCAGTCGTCGGTCGACATCACGATCAACATCACGGAAGGAGAGCCGATCCGCGTCGAGCGAATCGCTCTCGAGGGGCTCGAGAACCTGCCGCCAGAGCATCGACGCGAGCTCGAAGCGCGCCTGCCGCTGAAAGCCGGCCAGCCACTGGACCGTGCGCTGCTGCAGGCCAGTCGAGAGGCAGCGCTCGACGAGCTGAAGGACCACGGATATCCGTACGCTGTCGTCCAGGTCCTCGAGGATCAGGGCTCTGCGGAGCGTCAGCGCGTCATCACCTTGCGCGCCGACGCCGGCGCGCTGGCGCATTTCGGCCCCATCAATATCACCGGCACTTCCAGCGTCGACGAACGCGTCGTCAGGCGGCAGCTCGCGTATCGGCCAGGGGAGCTCTTTCAGCAAAGCAAAATCGTCGACAGCCAGCGCAATCTGTATCGGCTCGAGCTGTTCCAGTTCGCCAACATTCAACCGCTGGACACGGCAGAGAGAGCGACGGAAATCCCGACGCGCGTGACCGTCACCGAGGGCAAGCACCGAAAGGTGAACTTCGGCATGGGGTACGGGAGCGAGGAAAACGTGCGCGCGCAGGTGGACTGGCGCCACGTGAACTTCTTCGGCGGCGCGCGGACGGCAGGCGTGCTGGCGCGATACTCCGGGATCGATCGCGGTGTCAAATTGAACTTCGGCGAGCCCTACTTCATCTCGCGATCGTACACGTTGAGCCTCACAGGTCAGTACTGGAACAGCGACGAACCGACGCACAAGCTGAAAACTATCGGCGGCAGTGCGACGGTGACGCGCCGGTTTGGGCGGGGGATTCGCCCAGTCCTTTCATCGAAGACCGAGACGACGCTCTCGATGACGTACAAGAACGAGTGGGAGGAGTACTCGATTTCGAATGAGACGCTGCTCGATCCCACGCAGCGCGACGATCTCATTGCGCTCGGTTTCGATCCACGGTGTGGCACGGGTCCACGATGTGGCATCGGCGCCGGACAGCTTTCGTCGTTGGGCATCGATGCCGGTCGAAACACCACAGGCAACCTGCTCGACGCCAGACACGGGTATATGGCGACGCTGCACATCGAGCAGGCCGGTCGATGGCTCCAGGGAGACTTCCATTTTCTTGAGCTGACAGGGGAGGTCCGCTACTACTACTCCATCGGGAATCGCGCCGTCGTCGCCGTTCGCGCACGCGCCGGCTCCATCGACAGCCTGGCGACCGAGCCCCTGTTCGACACGATTGAGCGCCAGAACTTGATTGCAGAGGGCTTCAATCCCGTGGACATCGATTTGGGGAATCAGGCGGTTCCGTTCTTCAAGCGCTATTTTCTCGGCGGCGCGACGAGTCTGCGGGGGTGGGGACGGTACGAAGTCTCGCCGTTGAGCGGTTTCGGCCTGCCGATTGGCGGCCAATCGGTTCTGAACTTTTCGACCGAAGTGCGCGTGCCGCTCGTCGGCAAGCTTTCGGGCGTGGCATTCGTCGACGGTGGCAACGTCTGGAAGAATCCGTGGGACTTCAATCTCAACGACATGCACTACGACGCCGGACCCGGCCTCCGCTACGACACGCCGATCGGTCCGTTTCGAGTGGACATCGGGTTCCAGCTCGATCGGGTTGAAGGTCTGCTCGTCGACGGCAAGCCGCAAGGACGGCCGTTCAGGATCCATTTCAGCATCGGGCAGGCGTTCTGACAGGAGACAGGAGACGGAGTCTAGAAGCTAGAAGTTAGAGCGATCGCGATCACGAACATCGGTCTGAATTGTGGCTCCTCTCACTGAGATTAACAGAGGACATTCGCGGAGAGGAGAATGAAAGCCGGGCGATCGTGGCGCCAGTCGCTCTGGCTTCTACTTTAACTTCCGCCACCGACACCGAAAGGACCCATGCCAATGAGGGCGCTTCGTCGTTTGCTGCAGGTCTTCGCACTCGTCGGCACAATCATGATCGGCGTGATGGCGGTTGCGCTGATCGTGTCGCAAACGCCGTGGTTCCGCGACTGGCTTCGCCGATACATCGTCCGTGAATCCAAGCAGTACTTGAACGGAGAGCTCTCGATCGGCCGGATCGATGGCAATCTGCTCTTTGGTGTCCAGCTGAATGACGTCGCGGTCGATGTATCGGGCGAGCGCGTGATCGCCGCCAGGGGGCTCGAGGTTGATTACAGCGTGCTCGAGCTGATCTCGAAAGGGATCGTGCTCAACGAGATCAAGCTGGTGCAGCCGCAGATTCGCCTCGAGCGTGACGGAAACGGATGGAACCTCGCGCGGATAGTCAAAGAACAACGCAAGGAAGCGGAGCGCGAGGGGCCTGCGCGGCCGGTGTCGCTCGAATCGATCGAGGTCACTGACGCGCAGGTGACCGTGACCGACGGAGTCGGGACGAGCGGCTATCGATTGCCCGAACGCATCGAGGGGCTCGACGTCAAGGCCGCATTCGAGTACGAACCCGTCCACTACACGCTCGACGTCGATCACATCAGCTTCCGCGGCGCCTCTCCGCAGTTCACACTGCAGAGCCTCAGCGGCCGCATTGCGGCGCGCGACGACAACCTGTATTTCGAAAGGGTGTCGGTGAAGACAGGCGAGAGCACGGTCTCGGTCGATGGTGTCGTTGAGCAGTATCTACGTACTCCGAATCTGAAGCTGACAACGACGGGGAATGTTTCGCTTCCGGAGATTGGCGCGATTGTTCCCGCGGCTTCAGGGTACGGTCTCCATCCGGCGTTCGACATCAAGGCAAACGGGCCGGCAGATCGGCTCGCGCTCGATCTGAGCGTGCGGAGCGACGCCGGAAACATCCGCGGTCAGGTCACGGCTGACGTCAAGAGTCCGGATCTTGGCGTGCGTGGGGAAGTCGATGTCAGTCGATTGAACCTCGCTCCGATCGTCAAGGATCCTGCGCAACGAACGGATCTGACGGGCCACGTGAAGGCGGATGTGACCATCGCTTCGGCGCCGGAGTCCGTGGCGGCGGCCGATCGGATGCGCGGCAGTTTCGCGTTTACGGGGCCAAGGCTTGTCGCTGCAGGTTACGAGGCCACGGACGTGCGGGCGACTGGCACGCTCGACGGATCCAGGATCAAACTCGACGGGCGCGGGGCGGCGTACGGCGGTACCGCGACGGCTACCGGGGTGATCGTGCTGCCGGGTCCGAGCCGGGCGCTTGCGCTGGACCTGAGCGGCCGCGCAGACAGCGTCGACCTCCGCCGGCTGCCGGCGACCCTGAAGACGCCGAAGGTGAAAACCGATCTCGCTGCCGATTACCACATCAAAGCGGTCGGCTCATCGTTCGCCGGTTCCGCCACGCTTCGAGAGTCCACGATCGAAGGCGCCATCCTCACCGAGGGCACCGCCGCAGAGTTCTCGAGTGACAACGGGAAGATCTCCTACGCGGCACGCGGCAACGTCTCGAACCTCAACCTCGAACGCATTGGTCGCGCGTTCGAGATCGCGGCGCTCGCGAAAGAGGAATACGACAGCAATATCAGCGGGCGATTCGACGTGAAGGGCTCGGGCACCCAAGTCGACCAGTTACGGGTCGATGCCAGTGGCGTTTTGGACGACTCCACTGTTTTCGGTGCAAAGCTGTCGCAGTTCGGCTTCGAAGCCCACCTGGATCAGGGGGCGCTCAACGGTCGCGCCGACGGACAATTCGAGGGACTGGATCCCGCTCGCGTGTCGGGTAACGACAAGCTGCAAGGGGCGGTTACGGGCGCGGTGAACTCGACGTTCCAGATCGCCGACATCAGCGCACCGATGACGCGTGAGGCAATCACGGCGGAGGGCAAGGTGACGATCAATTCGTCCACGATTGCCGGTCTTCAGATCGACGAGGCCGAGATCGATGGACGCTACGCGTCTGCCGTAGGGGACTTTCGGCGCGTGCATCTCGCCGGTCCCGACGTCAAGGTCGACGCCTCCGGGCGCGTGGCGTTGGACTACGCGTCGGACTCGAACCTGAAGTATCACGTCGAGTCGACAAACGTCGCGGGCCTTGCAAGCCTCGCGGGCCAATCCGACGTCAAGGGATCAGCCGTTCTCGACGGGACCGTGAAAGGCAACGCGTCATCGTTCGAGACCGAAGGCAAGTTGAATGGCAGCCGTCTCGAGTACGGCAACAACGCCGCGCTGGATCTCAACAGCCAGTACACCGTCACGATTCCGGAGCTGGAATTCGTCAATGCGAAAGCGCAGGCGACGACGACCGCGACGTTCGTCAAGGTCGGATCGCTCGAGATCGACGATCTCGGCGCGACGACGACGTACGCAAACCAGCAGCTGGAATTCGATACGAAGCTCAAGGAGAAAACGCGCGAGCTCGAGGCCAAGGGGGATGTCGTTTTCCATCCGGATCATCAGGAGATTCACCTTCCGCAGCTGGCAATCCGCACGCAGGGCATCGAATGGCGGACGGCCGGGAACCAGGCGGCCGTGCGTTACGGTGACGGCAGAGTCGAGTTGCAGGACGTGAAGCTCGTGAGCGGCGATCAGACGCTCGACGCCAGCGGCTCGTTCGCGGTGAGCGGCGACGAGCCGGCAGGCGCGCTCGACGTCAAGGCCACCAACGTCGACCTCGCGCAGATTGAGCAGTTGACGCTCCAGAATAGTGGCCTTGCCGGCCGGCTGACGGCAGCGGCGAAGATTTCGGGGACGAGTTCCCAGCCGATCGTCAGCGCGCACGCCGAAGTCGCGAACGGCGGATTCCAGGCATATCGCTACGAGTCTCTCAAGGCCGACGTCGACTACCAGGGGACGCGGATTGGAGTGGACACGACGCTGCAGCAGTCCGCCACCGAATCGATCACCGCCAAGGGCACCGTCCCGACTTCGGTGTTCCACCGCGGCGAGGCGGGCCATGTGGCCCCGACAGCCGGCGATGAAGTTGATCTGCGCATCAAATCGACGCCGCTCGGCCTGGGCATCGTGCAGGGCTTCACGAATCAGATTACGAACGTGAGTGGCACGATCGAAGCCGACGTCCACGTGCTCGGCTCTGGCGAAGACCCGCACGTCGAAGGCTTCATCGATATCAAAGGAGGCGCGTTCGGCGTGCCGTTCACAGGCGTCTCGTACTCGGGGTTGAACACGCGCGTCGAGCTGAGGCCCGACGCCGTCCAGATCCAGCAGTTTCAGATCCTGGACGAAGAAGGGCACAAGATGAACGTATCGGGTGAGCTCGCGGTCCACGAGCGTGAAGTCGGCGGCGTGAACATCAACATCGACTCACAGAACTTCGAGGTGGTCGACAACGAGCTCGGCGACGTCGGCATTGATTCGCAGCTGAAGATCACCGGCGAGCTGCGGCGGCCTCGCGTCGAGGGAGACATCAGGCTCGAGGCGGCGCGACTCGAGGTCGACAAGATCCTCGCGCTCGTCTCCAACCCGTACTCCGTCCAGGCGATGCCGGACGTAGTGTCTGCGGAAAGAACCGCCGAGCAGGCCGGCGGGGCGCAAGACGCGACGCGTCAGGCCCTTTCGCGCGCCGCCGTCTCTGCTGCGCCTCGCGCAGCCACCCCAGAAGCGGGCCGCAAGCCTGGAGGGACCGAACAGCCGGCAGAGTCTGCTGAAGCGCCCTCGAGCGGGTTCGCACCCGTCGCGCTCAACCTGCGGCTGCGCATTCCCGAAAACCTCGTTTTACGCGGCAAGAATCTTCGTCCCGGCGGCGCATCGGGCGCTTCGCTGGGAGACATGAACATCACCGCTGGCGGCGATCTTCACCTGCGGAAAGAGCCGGACGCACCGATGACGATCGACGGTTCGGTCGACACCGTCCGGGGTACGTATCAGTTTCAGGGGCGCCGGTTCGACCTCGTACGCGGTGGCACGGTACGGTTCACCGGCGAGCCTGACATCAATCCGCTGCTCGACATCACGGCGACGCGCGACATCCCGAACTCCGGCGTGCAGGCGCAGATTCACGTCACGGGTACTTTGAAGGCGCCGGAGCTGAAACTCTCGAGCACGCCACCGCTCGATGAGTCCGATGTGCTCGCCCTGATTCTCTTCAATCGGCCCGTGAACGAGCTCGGAACTGGCGAACGATCGTCGCTCGCCACGACCGCCGGGGGAATCGCGACCGGGTTCCTCGCCGCGCCGCTCGGCGAGTCGATTGGCAAGGCGCTCGATCTCGATCTGTTCGAGATTACGACGACAACCGAAACCGGAGAGCTCGGCCCGGGTGTGACCATCGGTCAACAGGTGGGCGATCGAGCGTTCTTCAAGATGCGCCAGCAGTTCGGAGACCGCAACGCGAGCGAGTTCCTGCTGGACTTCCAGCTCGCGAAGTTCCTGCGCATGGAGGCGTCCGCCGCACCGGAAACGTCGGGCTCGGCCAACCGGATTGGACAGCGGCGAATCGAGCGGGCGGGACTCGATCTGATCTTCTTCTTCAGCTATTAGCGTGCGGAAACCGGCTTTAGGCTCAAGGCTTGGGCTCTTCGCCGCCCAAAGCCAAAAGCCATGAGCCCAAAGCCTGAATTCAGTGTCGGCCCAGCAACGTCACCTGCACGCGTGCGTCATTGAAGCACGCTCCCCCTGCGAGGTCCGTCAGCGAATCGGGCACGAGCGCATTGGATGTCGAGCCGTTGAACGTGCTTTTCCGCCAGAGGCCTTTTGGCAGAGAAACAGTACCGCGCCTGATGTCCTTGTTGACCGCAACCGGGCAGTGCACCTCGCCGAGATCGTTGAAGACGCGCACGGGATCCTCGTGCGCCAGCCCGCGAGCGGACGCATCGTCCGGATGCATCTGGAGCACGCCGGACCGCTCGCGCAGCTCTCCGAGCATTGACGACACCGTTTTTTCGGATGCCGGTGAGATCAGCGCCAGCGGGTAGCGGTCCGTCGCAGGATCGGGCTGGAACGTATACAGGCCGGCGGTCGCCTGTTCCGCGAGGGTGGATGGGTACAAGTCGACCTTCTGATCGGGCGTCAGCGGAAAGACATCCGCGAACTGTATCGGCGCGCCGCCGAACGGCGGCGTCGCGGCACCGCGCTCCATCAGCTCGTTTCCGACCTGCGGAGGGAAGCGGCCGACGATCCGCAGCAGCGTATCGGTCTCCTCTTCGGCTTCGCCAACGCCGACGCGACTGGCGAGATCGGCAAACACTTCAGGATTCGTGCGCGCTTCACCGACGGGCTCGATGACCGGACGAACGAGCTGCAAGCTGATCGGTCCGTATCCCTTCGCGATGTCGTAGTTCTCCAGGAACGTCGTCGCCGGCAACACGACATCGGCGAACCGTGAGGTGTCGGTGAAGACCTGATCGAACACTACGGTGAACAGATCCTCCCGCTGCAGGCCCTTGAGCACGCGATTCTGATCGGGCATCGTCGCGAGCGGGTTGCAGTTGTAGACGAACAGCATCTTGACGGGCGGGTCGGTGTATTCGAGCAGCGCGCGCCCGAGATGATTCATGTTGACGAGGCGCGTCTGTGGTTCCGGCGTGTCGTTCATCCACATCGCGGCCTTGATGCCGAACGCCGTGGAGTTGCTCATCGAGAAGCCGCCGCCGCGAACGCCGAATTTTCCGGCTACGGCCGGGAGCCCCAGCACCGCGGCCGCCGCGCTTCCGCCGTTGCGATTGCGCTCGAGGCCCCATCCGCACCGGATTACTGCAGGACTCGACACGGCGTAGAGCTCCGCCATGCGCTCCAGCGCGTCCACGTCGACTCCTGCGACGTCTGCAGCACGCTCGATGGTCCACTCTTCGGCACGCGCTCGAAGTTCGTCCGCTCCGCGCGTGTGCTCCGCCAGGAACGTTGCGTCGGCGAAACCGCCGTGGAAGAGATATCGATGCAGGGCCAGCGCGATCGGCAGATCCGACCCGGGCTGCGGCGCCAGATGGAGGTCAGCCTGCCGCGCGAGCGAGGTCGCGCGGGGATCGACAACCACGAGCAACGCGCCGCGCTTGCGGGCTTCCTTGACGTATGGAATGAGGTGAATGCCGGACGCAGCAGGATTTACTCCCCACAGAATGATCAGGCGGGCGTGCACGTAGTCTTCATACGTGACCCCGGGCATCTTGCCGTAGAGCGCCTGGTTCGCGGCTCCGGTCGGCGCCGCACATACCGTTCGCGCGAGCCGCGACGTGCCGAACCCGCGGAACAGCACCGCGTCGTTCGTGTCCTGCGTGAGTAATCCATTCGATCCGCCGTAGCAGAACGGCAGGATTGCTTCGGCGCCGTGGCTCTCGCGGATCGCAAGCATCCGCTCGGCGATGTAATCGAGGACCTCATCCCACGTGACGCGCGTGAATACCCCCTGACCCTTCGTGCCCTTGCGGATTGCCGGGTAGAGCAGCCGGTCGTCGCCGTACACGCGGTCGGCGAACCGCCGGACCTTCGCGCAGATGAAATCACGCGTCGCTGGATTCAGGTCGCCGCCGTCAATCTTGACGATGCGCCCTTTTTCGACGGTGACGTCAATCGTGCAGGAGTCGGGACAGTCGAGGGGGCACGCCGTCCGGACGGTCGATCGTCCCCAGGTTTCGGGTTGGAGCGTGCGGGGCATATGGGCCGAATTATCGCACGGCCGGCCTGAGCAAACCTTCAGGGGCGATTTCAACGCATGAACGGCCGAACGGCACACTGACTTGACCCGCGATTCGGTTGTGTTCGTATGCCGGGGCGGGCCGTCACCGGCCCGCCCGGGCGGGGTCTGGCCGCGCTCGCGCGCCTCTCCGCTGCTCTCTGCGTCGCCGGGGGTTCTATTCTTCGGTGACGTCGGTCCCCGTGCCGCCACCACCCATGTCGATCCCGGTTGCGCCAGCGCCGCGGGTCAGGTCCTCGCTCTCATGCGCAAGACCCAGCACATCACCGGCGCGTGCGCGGTCGCGACGTTGAGCGACGGATTCAGCATCGTATTCGGTTGATGGATCATTCGGCGCCTTCGGCACCTCCGCGCCACTGAGGCCGAGGATGTCTCCCTGGCGGGGCTGTTCGTTGACGTCGTCCGTAGTTTCGTCAGGTTTGCGTTCGTCGAACCGATCCATTTCGCCCTCCTGCGAGGGAAGCAGCAAGCGGGGTGCCACGCTCACACCTGAACTGTCACAGCAACGACCGAACTATCGAGTGCCGCACGCGCTGAGCTACACTGTCGGCGCTCGAAAAGCCGTAACCCCCCACGGCGCGAAGTCCGCGCCGTTGGGGGCCCGGGCGGTGCGGCACTGGAGGCTTGGATGGCGAGTTTTGGTGAACGCGTTGTCGGTGCGATGAAGCTCGACGCGAACACGTTCGAAGAGATCGAGCGCGATCAGAATGCGATGGGGCAGGCGGTCGGTGTGATCGCGCTTGCCGCGGTGTCGACCGGGATCGGCTGGATCTTCCGAGGCGGTGTGGGTGGCATTGTCAGCGGGGTGATCGTCCAGCTCGTGGGCTACGCCATCTGGGCGTTGGTCGTGTGGCTGATCGGCACGAAGGTCATGCCCGATCCCGAGACGAAGGCTGACTTCCCGGAGACGTTCCGCACGGTCGCCTTCGCCGCCGCGCCCGGCGTGCTCGGCATCATCACGATTATTCCAATCCTGGGGCGGTTGCTGTGGCTGGCTCTCGCGGTGTGGTCGATGGTGGCGATGGTGGTCGCCGTGAAAGCCGTGCTCGATTACTCGACCATCGGGAAGGCGGTCATCGTCGTTGTGATTGGGTGGATCGTGAATCTGTGCGTGATCTTCTTCCTCAGCATCGTCATGTTGGGTACCGCGATGATGTACGGCGGCAGGTGAGGAACCGTACTTAGCCGCTGGTGTCTAAGTCGGGAGAGCGGCCGCGCACTGAAGAGTCGAAGAAGAACTCATTCAGGAGGTCTCCCGATGCCACAGGAGCTGTTGCGTGATGTGCTGCGGGATAGCGGCGCGTCCGGCCGCGCGCGTCGCCGCTGGTCGATACTGCCAGTATCCATTGTCGCGCACGCGGCGGCCGTTGCGACAATCGTGATCATTCCGCTCGTTGCGGAGGTCGAGCTGCCGGCTCCCGCGTCACCGCCGTTGAACGTTCGCCGCGTCGCTGTGCGAACGCCGCCGCCTGTTTCAGTGCCGTCACGCCGAGCGCCGATCTCTCGCGCTGTTTCGATCGATTCACCGGCACGCATCGCTCCAGACGTCCCGATGCCACCTGTCGCGCCGGGTCTGCCTGAAGTGCCCGGGGCGATTCCAGGCGCGACCGGATTGCCACCATCAATAGGAGCTGCGGCTGCCGTCGCGCCGCCCGACCTGCCTCCGCCGCCGCCTGCTCCAACGCCCAAGCCTCAGGGCCCGTTGCGGATCAGTGACGGCGTCCGACAGCCGAGAAAGCTGATCGACGTCCGACCTGTCTATCCTCCCATCGCGCAGAGTGCCCGGAAGGAAGGAACCGTGATCCTCGAGGCGGTGATCGATGAGCGTGGCTTCGTGGATCGTATTCGGGTCGTGCGATCGATTCCGCTGCTCGATGCCGCCGCCATCGATGCCGTTCGACAGTGGCGGTATGCGCCGACGCTCCTGAGCGGCGTTCCGGTGCAGGTGCTCCTGACGATCAGAATCGACTTCACGCTTCAGTGAAGGTGCGCACGGAAAGGAAATGATTTGGGCTTCGCTGGCCTTCGTTTTCTCCCAGGCGGGCGCCACCGCGCAAACCACGCGCGCCGGGGACCCCGCACTAGAGAGCGCCGTCGAGCGCTTCTACGCGACGCAGGAGGCCGAGGACATCGACGGGTATCTCGCACTGTGGAGTGCGACCGCCCAGCGCCCACAACGCCTTCAGCTCAAATACATCTTCGATAGCGGCGACGACAAGTTCTCGGAAATCACAATCCTTCGCGTTCAAGCGATCGGCGCTCAGGTCCGCGTTCGTGTGTCCGTCGTGCGCGATCGTACCGAGCACAATCCTCGACCCGGCGCCCCTCCGCTCAGTAGACACTGGAAGATGCTGGTCAGCCTCACGTACGTTCGCGAGGCAGGCGACTGGAGGTTGGTGCGCGAGGGGCCCGCGGTTGACGATCTCGCGGCCGATCTGCTCGCAGCGAAAACACCCGACGAGCGGGAAGTCCTTATCGCCGCCGATCCCGACCTGGTGAACGAAGCGCTGCCCATGGCGCTGACGCGTCTGGCCAGCGTGGCCGCTCAGAAGATGAACTACCGCGAGGCGCAGAACGGATACGAGCGCGCGCTCGAGATCGCTCGCCGGATTGGGAGTCGAGCGGTCGAGGGGAACGCGCTGCAGAACCTCGCCAACACGCTGTACTTTCAACGCGAGTATCAGCGCGCGCTCGACACGTACTCGGCGCGGCTTGCGATCGAGCGCGAACGTGGAAACGACGCCGGGATGGCGGCGGCGTTCGGCGGCATCGGCAGCGTTCGGTACGCAGTCGCGGAATACGGAGAGGCGTTGACCGCGTTTCGCTCTGCACTCGCGATCCAGGAGGTCCTGGACGACGACGCCGGGCTGGGGACGACGCTCATCAGCACGGGGAATGTCCTCTACCTGCAGGGAGATTTCGACGCGGCACTCGCAGATTACCGTCGCAGCCGTGACCTGAACAGGCACGTTGCCAACACGGCGGGGGAAGCGGTTGCGCTCGAGGGGCTTGGTCGCGTGTACATGGCGCAGGGCGATCTCGCGGGCGCGCTCGATGCGTTCACGGGAGTACTTGCCGAAAGGGTTGCGCGCGCCGACCGGAACGGGCAAGGCACGGCGTTGATGAATGTCGGCGAAGTGCACTTCCGTCTCGGGAACCTCGATTTCGCGCGCGCACGGTTCGACGAAGCACGAGGCCACTTCGATGCAACCAGCGATGCGGCAAACGTCGGGCGCGCCTGGCAGTCGATCGCACTCACCGATCTCGTGGCCGGGCGTTTTCAGATCGCGGAGCAGGGTTACGAGAACAGCATCGCGAGCTGCAACACTGCCCGGGATCGCGAGTGCATTGCGGTGGCCGTTGTCGGACTCGCATTCGCACAGGCGGCGCAGGACAAGTTCACCGACGCGATTGCCACTTACAAGAAGGCGATCGACCGATTCGCCGCCCTGAATCGTCGCGAGCAGGTGGCGCGTGCAGAAGTCGGGCGGTCGCAGGCGCTCGGCGGCAACGGCCAGCACGAAGAGGCGCTGGCAGCGGCCGGCCGGGCCCGCACAGCCGCGGTGGCGCTCGGCAACGATGATGTGTTGTGGCGTGCGCTCGTGGCCGAGGCGCGCGCGCTCAGGCGAATGGGTGAGCACGACAAGGCGCAAGGGGCAGCACAAGCGGCGATCGACGTCGTCCAGAGCCTGACCGACGCCGCTCAATTAGTACCCGGCAGCCCGCTTCCGCGCGACACGTCCGAGGCGTTCGCGCTCCTCGCCGTCATACAGGCTGACAAGGGAGAAGCGAGTGCCGCGTTCGACACGTCGGAGCGACTCCGAGTCCACGCCCTGCGTTCCGTGCTCGCGACGAACGAGCGGGAGATCTCCCGCGGAATGACACCGGAGGAACGCGAGGAGGAACGCGCCGCCTTCGTGGAGCTCGTGTCGCTCCACGCGCAACTCAGCCGCGAGAAGGGCCTGCCGCGTCCAGACGTGGCGCGAATGGCGACGATGGAGCAGAACATCGCAGCGGCGGCAGAGAAACGGGCCGCGCAACAGCACCGGCTGTTTACCCGGCTTGCCGATCTGAAGACCTGGCGAGGGTTGATTTCACCAGTCACCGCTGCCGATCTTGCGTCCGTTCTCGGCGACGGAACCGTCCTGATCGACTTCATCGTCGACGACGACGACCTCGTTGTCCTTGCGGCATGGTCTGGCGCAGACCGTCCCGAGTTCGCCCTCGGGCGGGCGTCGGTCACGAGACGCAAGCTGGCGGATCGCGTCGGAAAGATGATTCAGCCGACGGTGCTCGAGAATTCCGTAGAGTGGCAGCGCGTGTCCGCCGACCTTGTCGAGCTGATCCCTGCGGCGATTCTCGACCGCATAACGAAGGCCGCTCGCGTCCTGATTCTTCCGCACGAGATCCTCTGGCGGGTGCCGTTCGAAGCGTTGCCGATCGGTGACCGTTACCTCGGCGATCTGGCGTCGGTGGTATTTGCGCCATCAATCTCGACGCTCTTGCAGTCGCCGTCGATGGCGACGGCGCCTGATCAGTCAGTGTTGGCGATCGGGTCACCAGCGATTGCGTCCTCCACCGAAGCGCGTGTGAAACAGACGGCGCCAGGATGGACGATGCGCCCCTCGGAGAGCGCCGAGCGCGAGGCACGCCTGGCCGCCGGCGACGATGACCACCCCACCGCGCCTGTCAATCTCCTTCTCGGTAAGGCTGCCACGGAGGCAGCCGCGCGCAACCTGTTGCCGCAGGCAGGCGTGGTGCACGTGGCCGCCCCGTTCCGTGTCAACGGCGCGAGCCCCCTCTTCTCCGCAATCGTGCTTGCCGACGATCGGTCTGCCCCGACGCCGCCCACGCGATCCGACGACGGCATGCTCGATCCGTCGGAAATCATCAATCTCGATCTCCATGCGCGCGTCGCGATTCTGTCCGACGGATCCGCACTGTCGATGCGCGATGCGGCCGACGACGTGGGGATCGTCCAGTGGGCGTGGCGCGCGGCAGGCGTTCCCTCGCTCGTGCTGTCGCGGTGGAACACGACTGACGATGCCGTTGATGCGTTCGTAAAGGATCTCCATCAACGGTTGCGCGAAGGACAGGCGCCTGATGAAGCGCTTGCGGCCGCACGACGCTCGGTTCGCCGCACCGAGCGTTGGGCTGCGCCTATCTATTGGGCGGGCTGGTTCATCACGGGGCGTTGACGCTTGGCTCGAGGGTCTGGGGCCTCGAGCTTAGGATTCGCTTCCGGCTGAGTTGTGGCTCGGCGCCGCTTGAAGAGCGGCCAGCGCGCTAGCTCGGTCGCCTGCGTTTCGGATTCGGAATACATATTGCTTCGCTTCTCGGTATGAGTACGACCGGCCACATCGCTCGATGGGGTGGAGCACGACTCGCGCGGCGGCTCGGACGATCGACGCCGTTGATCGGCGCCGTAATCGGACTCATCACGATTGGGTCGACGATGCGGCGAAAAGGCGTAATCAGCGGAGCATTCGATACCGGTCTGAATGCGATCCCGTTCATCGGTGCAGCGAAAAACGCCGTCGAGGTTCTGCGCGGCCGCGATTTCTTCCCGGACCGCTATTAACCACGTACTCAGCGAACTCGACGCCACCAACGAGCTACCGGGCTTACCAGCTACCGAGCCACCGGACAGCTCGTGTAAGCAGCAGTGACCCACGACAAGCCAGTACCCGAACCACGAACCGCGGCAAGCTACACTGGAAGGTGTGGCCGACCCGCACGTTGTCATCATTGGTGGCGGATTCGGCGGATTGAATGCGGCGCAGCGGTTGAAACACACGCCGGCGCGCGTCACGCTCGTCGACCGCCGAAACCATCACGTCTTTCAGCCGCTCCTGTATCAGGTCGCGAGCGCCGCGCTGTCGCCCGGCGACATCGCATCGCCCATCCGCTGGATACTGCGACGGCAGACGAACATCGAAGTGCTGCTCGCGGACGTGAAGGCGATCGATGCGCCGAACCAGCGACTGATTCTGGCCGACGGCACGCTCGAGTACGACTACTTGATCGTGGCGGCCGGCGCGACTCACGCGTATTTTGGACACGACGAGTGGCGCCGCCTCGCTCCCGGTTTGAAGACCCTCGAGGACGCGCTCGAGATTCGGCGACGCGTGCTGCTGGCCTTCGAGCGAGCCGAACGCGAGAGCGATCCGAATCGTCGCCAGGCGCTGCTCACGTTCGTTGTCGTTGGTGGCGGACCCACTGGCGTCGAGCTCGCCGGCGCGCTTGCGGAAATCGCGCGGCAGTCGCTCGCCCGTGACTTCAGGCATTTCGATCCGAGCTCGTCGCGCATCGTGCTGATCGAGGCGGGGCCGACGGTCCTGAGCACGTTTCCCGAGCCGCTGCGCGACGCCGCGCGCGCGGACTTGGAGCGCCTCGGCGTCGAGGTCCGAACCGGCGTTCCCGTCACGAACGTCCTGCCCGGCGAAGTGTACGTCGGAGCGGAGGTCCTCGATGCGCAGACGGTACTGTGGGCGGCCGGCGTCGCTGCGAGTCCGCTGGCCAAGACGCTCGGCGTTCCCCTCGACCGTGCCGGTCGTGTGCTCGTCGAACCCGATCTGACCATTCCCGGTCACCCGGAGGTGTTCGTCATCGGCGATCTTGCGACGCTCAAAGGAGCGGACGGCAAACCGCTGCCCGGCGTGGCTCAGGTCGCGATTCAGATGGGAAAGCACGCCGCTGCGAATATCGAGCGCGCGATCGAGCACCAGCCCTACCGGTCGTTCGTGTATCGCAATCTCGGGAACTTGGCGACGGTTGGGCGCGCGTCCGCTGTCGCCGACTTCGGATGGTTGCGTCTCAAGGGCTGGATTGCCTGGGTGATCTGGGTGTTCGTGCACATTCTGAACCTGATTGGCTTCCGCAACCGTCTCGTCGTCCTCGTGCAGTGGGCATGGTCGTACTTCAGCTATCAGCGCGCGATTCGCCTGATCACCGGCGACGCACCCGAGACGGATGCCGCAACGAGATCCTGACCGCATCCGCTTTCGTGTAGCGCTCGTCGCGGCCGCCGTCGCGGGAGCACTCGTCCCGATCCCTCCGACGGTGGTCGAGCGATGGTACTCGGACGGCATCTACCCATCGATCCAACGCGCGATCACACCGCTTACGAACGCCGTGCCGATCGCTCTCCTCGACCTTGCGGCCGCCGCCCTGATCGTGCGTACGACCGCGCGCGTCGTTCGTGGCCCGCGCCCAGGCCGCCGTGCGATCGCGCTGCGACGCGGCGCGGCGGCGGCGGTCGTCTTCGTTGCCGGCGGTTACCTCGCGTTCCTCTGCCTCTGGGGCCTGAACTATCGGCGCGTCCCGCTCGAGCACAAGCTCGATTTCGATCGCGCTCGCGTCAACAGTGAGGCGGTCTTCGCGCTTGGCAGGGAGGCGGTCGCTCGCGTGAACGAAATGCACGTGCGTGTGAATGGGGGCGGCGATGATGGACCATCGCTCGAGGCGGCGTTTGCAGGAGCCGAGCGGGCGCTGGGCGTTCGGCGTCCCGCTGCGATTGGACGTCCGAAGGTTTCGCTGCTTGCGTTCTACTTCCGATGGGCGGCAGTCGACGGCATGACAGACCCGTTCTTCCTCGAGATCATCGTGAATCCCGACGTTCTGGCGTTCGAGCGGCCATTCGTGGTTGCGCACGAATGGTCACACCTGGCCGGTTACGCCGACGAGTCGGAGGCGAACTTCGTGGCGTGGCTCGCCTGCATCCGCGGAGACTCGCTGGCCCGGTACAGCGGCTGGCTGTCGCTCTACGAACATTTATCGGGCGCGCTCCCGCGGGAGGATCGGCGAGCTCTCTTCGCGTCTCTGGATCCCGGGCCGCGTGCCGATCTCGCCGCGATGGCTCGACGCTACGAGCGATCCGCTCCAATCGTGCGTCATGCGGCACGTGAAGTGTACGACTCCTACTTGAAGGCGAACCGCGTCGCAGAAGGCATCGCGAGCTACGACGCCGTCGTGCGGCTCGCAGTCGGCACGTCGTTCGGCGATCAGTGGACGCCGCGCCTTCAACGGGCCGCTCAGGACCCTCAGGGCAGCGACTCCGGCGCCGGCCGCTGAGGAAACCGCGCTCGGCTTGGCCCTTGCAGGAATGAATCGAGTCTATGTCGCGCACGGCTCAGGTCGCCCGGGTCGCAGACCCCATCGATTCGGCAAAGGCTGCGGGACTGCACTATGCGAGCGACGCGAGGCCAGGTATTCGCCGCGTACGGCATGGATCCGGATTTACATACATCACGCCGGACGGACGGCGACTCCACGACGGGAAGGAGATCACGCGGATACGCTCGCTCGTGATTCCTCCGGCGTGGACGAGCGTCTGGATCTGTCCCGATCCTCGCGGACATCTGCAGGCCACGGGCCGCGACGCTCGCGGTCGTAAGCAGTATCGCTATCACCCGCGATGGCGGGCGATCCGCGACGAGACCAAGTATCACCACCTGATCGATTTCGCCCGCGCGCTGCCGGAGATTCGTCGTCGCACGACCTCCGATCTTCGAAAACCCGGCCTGCCGCGAGAAAAGGTGCTCGCGACGGTCGTGCAGCTGCTCGAGAAAACGCTGATTCGGGTCGGCAACGACGAGTACGCTAAACACAACCACTCGTTCGGCCTGACGACGCTGCGCGACGGCCACGTCGAGGTCAGAGGCAAGAGGCTGCGGTTTTCGTTCCGCGGGAAGAGCGGAATCGAGCACGAGGTCGCGCTCGACGATCCGCGCCTTGCTCGCATCGTCAAGGCGTGCCGCGATCTTCCGGGCTACGAGCTCTTTCAGTACCTGGACGACGACAACGAGCGTCAGACGATTGGATCGGCGGATGTGAACGACTACCTGCGCCAGATCGGCGGGTGCGAGTTCACGTCGAAGGATTTCCGCACATGGTCCGGGACGGTGCTCGCGGCGCAGTTCCTGTGCGAGCTCGGTCCGCGTATGTCGTCATCCCAAGCCAAACGGGATGTCGTCCGTGCGGTCGAGGACGTCGCGAAGCGGTTGGGCAATACCAAGGCGGTGTGCCGCAAGTGCTACATCCATCCGGTGGTTCTCGATGGTTACACGAACGGATGGATGGAGACGAGCACCGGCCGTCGTCGATGCACCAACGGCGGAAGGGCATACGGCCTGTCGCCCTGGGAGAAACTCGTGCTGCGATTGCTGCAGCGCTCGCAACGCACGCTGCGTGCTGCCGCATGATCACGATGGAGTGTTCCTATTCGAGATTGCTACAGGTCTCGAGCGAGTCATCGGGCGCCGATTCTAATACCGCCGTTCGTGCCTTCGATCCGGATCGGCGGTCCGCCGCCGTTGAGGCGTGCCTCGAGCCGGCGCCGCGTCGACTCGACCGTTTCGAGCTGCAGTCCGCTCGTATCGATGCCGCCGTTCGTGATGCTTGCCGAGATCGTGGCCTTGGCGTCGTTCGGCAAACGCAGCTTGATCCCGCCGTTCGTGCATTCGAGCTTCGCCCCGCGGTCGCCGATCTGCGCGAATTCGACGTCGACGCCGCCGTTCGTCGTGCTCGCCTCGACGTTGCCAGAGACATCCCGCGCTACGATCCCGCCGTTCGTCGTCTCGAGGTCCAGGCGTCGACCCTTGACCCCGTGCAGCTCCACGCCGCCGTTGACGGTCGAGAACTTCGCATCCGCTCCCGACGGCACACGCACCGAGTAGGTGACCTGTCCCGAGCCGCCGTCGAACAACCCGCCGCCCCGCTGAAGCTTCGTCTCGACACGCACCGAAGACGACGAGGCTTCCTCTTTGATCTCGATCCGGTCGAGTGCCTGCCTGGCTGCGTCCTCGGTCATCCCGCGCGCGCTCTTCTCCGCGACGATTTCGAGCGTCCGACTGTCGGAGGGCTCGACCTTGATTCGGCCGTTGACGTTTGCGATCTCCACGCGCCCGCCAGGCTCGAGCTCGTAGGACTTCCGCCACTCGGCTTTGGCCGAGTGCTTCAAGTCGGCCGTGACGATGTCGCAACCGGCCGTTGCAACCAGTGCGAGCGGCACCACGACGGCCACGGGGAGGAGACACTTGTGCATAGGCGACCTCTTTGCTGGTCAGTTTATACGGGACGCGAGCATTTTGCGTTCCGTCCTGTTGGTGATCTTCTCCCGTTGACCTGTCAGCCGCTCCGGTCCCGGACTATAATCAGTCAGCGCTCCCGTAACTCCCTCCTGGATTGTGTATGTCCGAACGCAAATACCGTCAGCGCGGGTATCAGGACGACCCGCGCGAGCCGCGGCGTGACCACCGGCCGGCTGAGAAGAAGGAGTACGCTCCGCGCGGGCAGCCGCCCGTTGCGCCGAAGACGTTCAATATGCCGGGCTTTCGCGAAGTGCTCCGGTGCGCACGGTGCGGCAACGAGCTGATGGTTGCTTCTGCGTGGAGCCTGGACGCCACGTGCAGCCGCTGCGGCGCCGACCTCCACACGTGCGCGCAGTGCGTGCACTTCGACACCAGCGCGGCGTTCGAGTGCCAGCAGCCGATTCCTGCCAGGATCTCTCCGAAGGACACGCGCAACACGTGCACGTTTTATGAGCCGCGCACCACGATCGAGCGCGAGACGAAGTCGTCGTCGGCGCCGCCGAGCGCGCGCAAAGCGTTCGACGATCTGTTCAAGTAGCCTCCCGGCGGATGGGTCGTCACCACGTTTTCGTGACCGGCGGCACCGGGTACCTGGGCCGCCCGCTGATCGATCTGCTTATCCGGCGAGGTCACACCGTCCGTGCACTCGTGCGCGCGCAGTCTGTGAGCCGGCTGCCCGCGGGTGCCGAAGCCATCGTCGGCAACGCGCTCGACTCGACGGACTGGCGATCGCGTGTCGCTCCCGCGGATACGTTCGTTCACCTCGTTGGCACGCCGCATCCGAGTCCGGCGAAGGCGGCCGAGTTCCGCTCGGTTGATTTGCCGTCGATCCGCGCCTCCGTCGACGCGGCATCGACCGCCGGTGTGCGGCACTTCGTCTACGTGAGCGTGGCGCATCCCGCGCCGATCATGCAGGCGTACATCGGGGTCAGGCAAGAAGGGGAGGGGATGGTCCGCGCGACTGGCATTCCGGCGACGGTGCTGCGTCCGTGGTACGTGCTGGGTCCGGGTCACTGGTGGGCGTATGCGCTCGTGCCGTTCTACGCGATCGCACGACTGCTCCCGTCGACGAGAGCAGGCGCCGAGCGTCTCGCGCTGGTGACCTATGAGGCGATGCTCGCTGCGCTCGTTCGGGCCGTCGAAAACCCACCCGGATCAGTGCGGATCGTCGAACCAGCCGAGATCCGCCGCTCGAGGTTGTGACGCGCAGCTGATTCCGATGCGGCATCCGGCTTTGGGCGCTCATGGCTTCGGGCTTTGGGCCTGTCGAAAAATCCTGGCGCAAGTGCACCAGCAAGAATCCAACACGCAGTGAACGAAGTAACTCACTAACCAAAGCCACTTGCTGCAGGACACGCCTAGCGCCCAGAGTCCTGAGCCTAGAGCCGATTTGACCCATCCAGGCCACTTCGGCTTCCGGCCTTGATCAAGACGGAGCGGAGGCTCACGAGTGTCTTTTCGAGCGACTCGCGCGCGATGCGCTCGACGGTGCCGGTGACGAACGGTCGAAGCAGTGTCGGCACACTTCGACTCAGGCTGACGGACTCGCATTCGATCAGCACGCCGCCATCGGCCTCCTCGTACCGCCAGTATGCGTTGAGTCGCCACAGGAATCCGCGATCCGATCCTGGTGCCCGCTCGTGCTCGCGTAGCGTGCCGGCCTCGCTCAACTCTGCAACCTTCGTGGCGACGCTGCGGCTCGTCGCGCGCGCCGGCGACAACCGACGGTAATCGACGGAGTGCTCGGTGTTGTATGTCACCGTGATGACGCTCGTGCGACGCAACTTGAGGAACACACGGACGTGATCGCCGTCGCGATAGAGCAGCTTCGATGCAAGCACGTCCTCGTAAGACTCCGACTCGCGACCAGCGTGAGCAAGCAGGTAACGGAGCACGCCGTCGACCGTTGCGTCGCGCACGAAGACGGCACCCACCCAATGATGAATCCGGCCGTCAGGGACAGGAATATCGCTCGCGCCCGGCGCGGCCGATTCGAGGTGGGTCATGGCGACGCCGCCGCTCACGGCGATCTGGCGCCAATTCGGCGGCGTCGAAAACTGATCCTCGGCGAAGAACGTCCCTGAGGCCGATGTCCGTCCGTGGCGTTCGTCGACGCGCCGTTCGTACCTCTGCCAGGCGGCAAGTGTTGCCGGCGTGAGCTCGGCGAACATGTCCGCCGCGGCGACGGTCGTCGCACCCGATGTCGCGAGGAAGATCGGCAGCACGCCACCGAAAACGATCGTTCCCGCGGTGCGTTTCTTCTGCGCGCAAGTGGAGAAGACGAGCTCGTTGCTGGCCACGAAGTTCACGATCGAGCATGCAAGGATCGCAACGACGTTCGCGAGCAGCGGGTCCACTCCGAGGCGGCCGGTCAGCAGTGTCATCACCGCGAGATTGCCGATCATCGATATGCCGCCGTTGAGCAGGTGGAACCGGGCGAGCTGCGCAAGCAGCACCTCACGCGACGTGGCGCGCCGATCGCGCCACGTCCAGTGAACGTGCCAGGCGAAGTTGTGGAGAAGCGTCAATTCCACCGCCAAGATCGTTGCCACCAGATACGGCGCGTGCGCGAAACGCACCAGTACTCCAAGGCCAGCCATTTGTACGATGGCGCCGAGCACGCCCACCGCATTGAACGTGAGCCAGCGGCCGAGGCCAAGAGGGCCTTTCATACCTGTGAATGCGCGGAAAACCGGCGAAACAGCTCAACAGATCAACAGATCAACAGGAGATCAGAAGGACAGGAGTAAGACTCTTCGTGTTCCAAGTTCTGTTGGGGTATGTATCTCCTGACCTCCTTGTCTCCTGTAAAGCCTCACTGGCGTTCGAGTCGCGCTCGCCGCATTTCGAGCTCGTCGATCGTCTTCGGCCAATCCTCGCGAAGAAGGCGTGAAAGCGATCGGTCCGAGAGCAGTCGCCCTCCGGTCTGGCACGTCGGGCAGTAATTGGCTTCGTTCGTCGCGTAGACGATGCGCTGTACTGGTGAGCCGCAGACCGGACAGGGCTGACCGTAGCGTCCGTGCACAGACATGCC
>JBKPCD010000067.1:0-31851 GCA_046727175.1 Acidobacteriota bacterium
ACGTAGGGACCATCACCGATACGACCGACATCATCGTCGGCTACGCCCAGGTGAATGGCAAACGGACCGTGTACATCCCCGTCACGAAGCGCGCTGACGCCTCGACCCTCGACGTCATCCGCAGTGTTCGGGCTGCCTTGCCGAGCATGCGCAACGTGGCTCCGGAAGACGTTCGGATCGATCTCGTCTTCGATCAATCCCGGTACGTGGTGAGCGCGCTCAACGGACTCCTGGGCGAAGCCGCGCTCGGCGCGTTGCTCACCGGGTTGATGGTCCTCGTTTTCCTCCGGGACTGGCGCAGCTCACTCATTGTCGTCATCACGATTCCTGTTGCGCTCCTCTCCGCGGTCGTGGCGCTCTGGGTGACGGGACAAACCATCAACATCATGACCCTGGGCGGCTTGGCGCTCGCGGTCGGTGTGCTCGTCGACGAAGCAACCGTGATAATCGAGAACATCCACACTCGGTTTGCCGGCGGCATGTCACGAGCGCGAGCGGTCATCGAGGCATCTCGACAGACGACCACGGCTCGAATGCTCTCGATGTTATGTGTCCTGGCCGTGTTCCTGCCGGCGTTGTTCATGACCGGAGTGGGACGGCAGCTCTTCATCCCCCTGTCGCTCGCCGTCGGCTTCGCGATGCTCGCATCGTATTTCCTCTCGAGCACGCTCGTGCCAGTGATGTCGACGTGGATGCTACGTCCAGGCCACCAAGAGCCGCCGTTCTTTGAAAAGCTTCGAACGTGGTACGGCACACGACTGCGGTCCGCGCTGCGCTTCCGGTGGATACTCGCCGGCGTTTATCTTGCGGCAACGGCCGGACTCATTGCCCTGCTGCTGCCGTTCGTCGGAACCGAGATCTTTCCGCGCAGCGAGTCCCGTCAACTTCAGCTGCGCCTGCGCGCACCGACGGGAACGCGGCTGGAGCGGACCGAGTTGATCGCGCTGAAAGCAACGGACGTCATCAAGGATCTGGTCGGCGCAGACAACGTCGAGATCACCACGGGATTCGTCGGCGTTCCCACGCCGAACTATCCAATCAATACGATTTACCTGTTTACCAGTGGTCAGCACGAAGCCGTGCTCGGCGTAGCACTGAAGCCATCGGCGCCGGTCATCACGGACGCCGTGAGAGAATCGCTGCGGCACCGACTCAAGGAGGCATTGCCACACGTCACCGTCTCGTTCGAGGCCGGCGACATCATCAGCCAGGTGATGAGTTTCGGGTCGCCGACGCCAATCGAAGTGGCGGTCCAGGGGCCGTCGCTCGCCGTGAGCCGTCCGTTTGCGGAGAAGGTGTACGGGGAGCTGGCCAAGGTCGCATCGCTGCGCGACCTGCAGTACGCGCAGCCGCTGGACTATCCGTCGCTCCAAATCCAAATCGATCGGAATCGTGCGGGCCAGTATGGGGTGACGACGGCCGACGTGGCGAGGTCGCTCGTGGCCGCCACATCGTCGAGCCGGTACACCGATCTGAATTTCTGGCGCGACCCGAACAGCGGCAACGGCTTTCAAATTCAAGTCGAGATCCCCCAGTCCAAGATCGCATCCATCGACGACGTCTCGGAGCTGCCCGTGGTGCCACCTGGAAACGGGAATGGCAACGGTCGACCGCTCGTCGCCGACCTCGCGCGAGTGGATTACGGGACGACGTTCGGTGAGGTGGACCGGTACAACATGCAACGGGTGATCAGTTTTACGGCCAACATTCACGACAGGCCGCTCGGCACGGTCGTACGCGAGATTCGGGAGGCGATTGGCCGCGCGGGCTCGGCGCCCCGCGGCGTCAATGTCTTCACGCGCGGGCAGGTGCCGGCGTTCGAGGAGACCCTCTCTGGCCTGCGCGCCGGCCTGATACTGTCGATTGTCGTGATCTTTCTGTTGCTGGCTGCGAACTTTCAGTCATTTCGGCTCGCGTTTGCAGTGATCGCGGCGGTCCCGGCGGTAATCTGCGGTGTGCTGTTCATGCTGATGCTGACGGGCACGACATTGAATGTGCAGTCATTCATGGGCGCGATCATGGCGATCGGGATTTCCGTCGCAAACGCGATTCTGCTGCTCACGTTTGCCGAAGACGCACGGAGGAATGGCGCGTCGGCGCACGACGCGGCTGCCGAGGGCGCGCGCAGCCGGCTTCGCGCCATTCTGATGACCGCGTCAGCGATGATCGTCGGCATGATTCCGATGGCCGTCGGCACGGGCGAACGGGCGCAAGCCGCGCCGCTCGGCCGCGCCGTGATCGGTGGTCTCGTATTCGCGACCGCGGCGACGCTGATCGTGCTCCCCGCTGTGTACACGATCGTGCAGGCTCGTGTCCGCATGCTTTCATCGTCGTTGGATCCCGATGACCCCCTGAGCGCACACTATGAACCTCGCAGGTAGCCGGCGGCTGAAGAGCGCCGGCCTGATGGTCAGCCTTGCTGCCGCCGGTTTGACGGGCGCGGCAACGAGCGTCGCCCAGACGCGGGTTGAGATCGTCCGCGTCGTGTCGAAGCCCGTCGAACGCACCGTAAAACTGCCCGGTGAGTTCCAGCCGTACCTCGCGGTCCCCATCTACGCGAAGGTGTCCGGGTTCGTCCAGCGAGCCAATGTCGATCGCGGGAGTGTCGTCAAGCAGGGGCAGATCCTGGCCACGCTCGAAGCACCAGAGATGCAGGCGCAAATCGTGGAAGCGGAATCCAAAGCGCAAGCACTCGAGCTCCAGCGTGCCGAAGCAGAGGCCAAGCTGGCGTCGGCGCAGAGCACGTTCGAGCGCCTCAAGGCGGCGTCGACTACGCCGGGTGTCGTCGCCGAAAACGATGTCGTCGTGGCGCAGAAGACCGCCGAGGCCGCGCAGGCGCTCGTCCGATCGTACGAGAACTCCATCAAGGCCGCCCAGGCGCAGGTGCGGACGGTTAAAGACTTGAGTCACTACCTCCAACTCAAGGCGCCGTTCGACGGCATCATCACGGAGCGGAACGTTCATCCGGGTGCGCTCGTCGGCCCGGGCACTGGTGCCACACCGCTCTTTCGGCTCCACCAGGTCTCACGTCTGCGGCTGGTGGTAGCCGTTCCTGAAGCGTTGGTCGGGGCGATCGTGCCAGGCGCACGGGTGCCGTTCACTGTTCCCGCGTATCCAGGCGAAACGTTCCATGGAACCGTCAGCCTGGTTGCGCACGACCTCGATCCCAAAACTCGAACGATGCCCGCGGAACTCGAAGTAAAAAATGCGGACCTGCGGTTAGCGGCCGGGATGTACCCCGAAGTGTCCTGGCCCGTGAGACGACCGCAGGCATCATTGTTGGTGCCTCCGACCAGCATCGTGACCACGACGGAACGGACGTTTGTGATTCGAGTCAAGGACGGCATGGCGGAATGGGTGAACGTCGGCCGCGGCGCCCGCGTCGGCGACCTGATCGAGGTGTTCGGGCCCCCTGAAGGACGGTGATGCGATCGTGCGGCGCGGCACCGACGAAATCCGGGAAGGAACGAAGCTGGAGATCGCACCAACGAAGTCGAGCTAACGCGCCGTACGACTCAGTGCGGTACTGCGGTTTGAAATGGCTCGCAAGGAGATCGAGATGAGAAGGACGGCATCACAGATGGTACGCGCGGGTGTCTGCGGGCTCGTAATGGCGGCGGTCTTGAGCTATGGCGCCGCGATCTGTGCGACTGCGGCGGCCGCCGAACGACCGCAGCACGCGGTACCAACCTCCGAGAAGCGGACAACGGTCCTTTTTATGTGCCCGCATGGTGCGGCGAAGAGCGTGCTCGCATCCGCGTACTTTCAACGTCTCGCGAAGGAGCGCGGGCTGAAGGTTCGCGTGGAGACCGCCGGCATCGAACCGCAAGATGCCGTTTCACCGGCCGTAGCGAACCATCTTCGCGAGAATGGGTACACACTTCCGATCGCAAAACCACGTGCGGCGACCCGTGATGATGTCGAAGCGGCTGATGTCGTCATCTCGATGGGGTGCGACCTGACCGGCCTGCCTGTTGCTCCTGAAAAGCTTCAGAAGTGGGACGACGTGCCGGCTCCAAGCGAAAACTTCAGGGCGGCGGACGAAGCCATCCGCAGCCGCGTCATCGTACTCGTGGAAGAACTCCTCAACCGTCAACGGAAGTGATCGTCGGTTGACTTCTGGAGTCGGCGATTAGCCTCTCACACTGGTTCCCACGTCTGAAGACGACCACTGCGACGGCGGTGCGCATCGTCTCAATAGGCGTGATCGCTATCTGCGCGACTGTGGGGCCAATCAACGCGATCGCCCAACCAAGCCAGCCACCACGCATCCGTGCGGGAACGCTCGCCGATCACATCACCATTGACGGACTACTGAACGAGTCTGCGTGGGCCTCGGCCGAAACGTCCGACACGTTCCTTCAAGCCGACCCGTCGGAAGGTGCAGCACCTACTGCTCGTACGGTCGTGCGGGTGCTCGCGAGTCCCAAAGCAATCGTTATCGGAATTGTCTGTGAGGATCCGGATCCCACGAAAATTGTGAGCTTCAGCGTTCGGCGCGACGCACTCCTCACCTCAGAGGATCACGTGCGCGTCGTCATTGGCCCGTTCCGCGATGGGAGATCAGGGTATGTCTTCGCGGTGAATCCGAGTGGCGCTCGTTATGACGGTCTCGTCAATCCTGGTGGCGAAAGCGACAACCCCGATTGGGATGGTATCTGGGAGGCCGCAACAGCGAGGACACCATCCGGCTGGAGCCTCGAGATTTGGATTCCGGTGCAGACCGTGAGCTTTCAGCCTGGACTGCACGAATGGCACTTCAACGTGCAGCGCCGGATTCAACGCCATCTCGAGACGGATCGATGGGCGTTCCCGGCGCGCCAATACCGAATTACGCAAACGAGTCGTGCAGGCCTGCTCACCGATCTCCCCGACTTCAACCTCGGTTTGGGGCTCATGGTCAGACCTGCGGTGACGACCGGCGGAGGAATCCCTGCGCCGTCAGCTTCTCTCGACGGAGAGTTTCAGCCCAGTCTCGACTTCAGCCAGCGGCTCGGCGCGAACGTTCTCGGGTCGGGCACCGTGAACACGGACTTTGCCGAGACAGAAGTCGATACACGCCGGACGAATCTGACCAGGTTCCCGTTGTTCTTTCCGGAGAAACGCACCTTCTTTCTCGAAGGCGACGACATCTTCTCGTTTGGCCTTGGCCTGGGGCAGGACGTTCTGCCGTACTTCAGTCGCCGCATCGGTCTCGTCGGGGATACGGAAGTGCCGATTCTTGCGGGCGGCAAGATCAACGGCCGTATCGGCGAGACCAACTTCGGGGGATTGATCGCCGGCACCAACGACAAGCCTGGCGTTGTCGAGAAGAACGCTCTGATGGCGGTGGGTCGAGTGAAGCAGAACCTGTGGCGCGAGTCAATGTGTCTCCCGATCTCTCGATTGCCAGCTACGTCCAGTACGACACTGAAACCGATTCCATCGGGATCAATACGCGGTTGCGCTGGACGTTCCGGCCAGTTGCCGATCTGTTTGTCGTCTACAACCACAATGTGCGGTCGTCACTTGATCGTTGGCATCTGGAGTCCAATCAATTGCTCGTGAAGCTGCAGTACGCCTGGCGGTTGTAGTGTCACAACACTTTCCACTGGATGTGCCGGAAGAGCACCCTTCCCGTGTGGGGTCTGCAACCCGATGAACCGCGGCTTCGCATGCGTGGACGCCTGGCCACGTTGTGGGGACTGAGGATCGCCAAGGAGACTGTAAAATCTGTTTGTGGTGTCGGTCTCGGTGCGTTTCTACGGCCAACTCAACGACTTTCTGCCCGCGTCTCGCAGGCAGGCGACGCTGTTCTGCACCCTCGACGGCACCGCGACAGTGAAGGACTTCGTCGAGATGCTCGGTGTGCCACACCCGGAGATCGACCTGCTCGTCGTCGGCGGCCAGTCCGTGGATTTTGGATATCGCATGCGCGACGGCGATCGCGTCGCGGTATTTCCTCCCTTCTGCGCGATCGATCTCGGGGATGCTGTCCGTCTCGGGCCGCCCCCGCAGGCTGTTCCGCGCTTCATCACTGACGTTCATCTTGGCCGACTCGCGGCGTATCTCCGTCTCGCCGGTTTCGACACCGCGTATCGCAACGACTACGACGATCACGAGATCGTCGCCATCACGGCTTCCGAGGGTAGAACGGTGCTCACCCGTGACGTCGGGGTCCTCAAGCACCGCGCGGTCGTCCGGGGCTATTTCGTTCGTGAGACCAAGCCTGGACAACAGCTTCTCGAGGTGTTGCGGCGCTTCGATCTCGTCGCGCTCGCCGCGCCGTTCACGCGCTGTTTGAGGTGCAACAGCCCGCTGCACGCCGTGCCGAAAGATCGCGTGGCGCATCTGCTCCCTCGACGGACGCGCGAGCAGTACCGCGAGTTCTCGCGATGCCCCGATTGCAACCGCATCTATTGGGACGGAACACACTATTCGCAAATGAGGGTGTTCCTCGAAGCGGCGTTTGCAGCCGTCAGCGTTCCCTAACCGTCGTGCCAGGTTGCACGCGCGATCACATCCTGCGCGCCAATGGTGCGACTGATTCCGCGACCGCCAACAGCGGTTCCCATGCCTCATCGTGATCTTCGAACGCCCACCACGCCGCCAGAACGAGCTGCGCCACTCCATACGCAACGAGGCGTTGCCGATCGAGGCCGAGACGATCCGCCAGAAAGCTCGCTCTCTTCAGAACGAGTGCCCGCGGATCTCTCGAACTCAATACTCGACGCAACGGATTGCGCAGCAGTGAGCCCGCCTCGTACGCGCGTTCGCCCAGAATGCCCTTCGGGTCGATCCCGAGCCACGGTCGCCGCTCCGCAGCGAGGATGTTGTCCTGATGGAGATCGCCGTGTAGCAAGCTGACGGGCTCGCGATCCGCATGCAGCTCGAGAAAGAGACGTTCGGCCCGTTCCACCAGGTCGGCCGGAAATGGACCTGTGCCGCCGCCGAACTCCTGTTTCATCGCGCTGAGCTCGAGTGCCCAGTCCTGTGTGGTTGGATACTGCGCGGGGTCGTCCACTACCATGGGGCGAGTCAGCAGCTCCAGAACGTCCGCAGCTACCGTCAGTTCTGCCTCCTCGTTCTCAACTGTCGAGAGGCTGGTTCCTGGTGACAGCCGCTCCAACAGCAGCGCGCCGTCGCCACAATCCGAGTCGATCAGCCTGACCATACCGCGACCCTCGAAGTCCACGAGGGCGCGTCGCTCGCGATCCAGATCCGGCCCCGGAACGCCAATCTTGAGCACGACGTTCGTTCCGTCCCTGCGTCGAGCGGCAGCAACAAAACTATACGAGAGCTTGAATGGCTCACCGAGTTCAAGCTGCGAATGCGCCGTCAGGTGCGCAACGAGCAAGGGAAGACGCACCAACCAGTCACGGCCCGCGTCTCCGTGTACATCAATGATGCGTTGCCGAAAAGCCGGATCCAACGGAATCGTGCTCCCACGTTTCACACGTTGCAATACTGGGCCAGCTGTCGCAAAAGCGTCCGAGTGTCACGAGGTCCTGCTACTTGCCCTCCTGAGTGACCCTGAACGTCTTCCCCGCAATCGTCACGTTTGCCGTTCGCGACTCCTCACCCGTATTCCGATCGACATCCAGCGTGACCGTGCCGCTGCCCGCCCCGCTCGCGCCTGAGGCAATCTGAATCCACGAAACTGGAGTGGTCGCACTCCATGCACAGCCGGAGGCGCTCGTCACCTCGACCTTGATGCGTTCGCCCTGCTTCCGAACCGTCGCTTCGGTCGGTGCGATCGAGTAGGTGCAGCCAGCGGCCTGATTCACGGTGAATGGCAGCCCCGCGATGGTCAGCGTCCCGGTGCGTGCGGGACCCGTGTTCGCAACCGCCGAATAGTTCGTGCTTCCGGCGCCGGTCCCACTGCCTCCTGACGTAATCGTCAGCCACGACGCTCCACTCGCGGCGGTCCAGGTGCAGCTAGCAGCCGTCGTGACCGCAACGGCGCCCGTAGTTGGCGCAGCCCCGATATTTTGGCTCGTTGGCGATATCGTGTACCCGCAGCCGCTCGCCTGCTGAATCGTCGCCGTCTGATTGACGACCGTGATCGTCGCGGTTCTCGGCGGGCCAGCGTTGGCTGATGCGGTAAACGTGACGCTTCCATTGCCGCTGCCGCTCGCGCCGCTCGTGATCGTGAGCCATGAGGCATCGCTCGTCGCCGTCCAGGTGCAGTTGGCCGCGTTCGTCGTCACCGTAATCGACCCGGCGCTGCCTCCGACGGCAGCGTTCTGGCTTGCAGGCGCGACGCTGTACGCGCACGAGGCGCCTGCAGTCTGATTTACGGTGAATGTTTGGCCGCCGATGGAAATCGCGCCGTTTCGAGCGGCCCCGGAGTTCGACGCAACGCTAAATGTGACCGTTCCGTTCCCAGTGCCGTTTGCGCCAGCGGTGATCGTGATCCATGCGACGCTGGCCACCGCCGACCATCCGCAGCCGGCCCCGGCGGATACTGAAACCGTCCCGCTGCCACCTGCCGACGCCATCTCTGTGGTCGTCGCCGAGAGGCTCACGCTACATGCCTGCGCCTGATTGACCGTGAACGTCTGACCCGCAATCGTCAGCGTCCCGGAGCGCGCCGCAGTCGCAGGGGTGACGTTGAACTGCACTGTGCCATTGCCGCTGCCGTTTGCGCCGGACGTGATCGTGATCCACGGGACGTTGCTGACGGCCGTCCATGCGCACGTGCCAGGTGCGCTGACCGCCACGCTGCCGATCCCACCGTTCGCACCGATATCCTGGTGGTCCGGGGCTATCGAATACGAACAGCCTTGCTCTTGCGCAACCGTGACTTTCTGGCCCGTCACCGTCAGCGTTCCCGTACGCGATGCTCCCGACGATGCACCGACGGTGAATGAGACGGTGCCGTTGCCGCTCCCGGACGCTCCGCCGGTGATCGTGATCCATGGCACATCGCTCGACGCGGCCCACCCGCAGCCAGCCGATGCTGTGACACTCACACTGCTCGCACCACCCGCCGCGCCGACGGACTGTGTCAGCGGGGACACCCCGATTGCGCAAGAACCTGCCTGCGCGATGGTCACGATCTGTCCTGCAATCAACAGAGTGCCTTCGCGCGCGGATCCATTGTTCGCGTCGATGGAGATCGAGATCGAACCAGGTCCGTTGCCACTCGTGCCTTGTGCCACGCGAACCCAATCGACATTGCTGGCGGCGGTCCAGGGGCAGCCGGCTGCCGCCGTGACAGCAATCGTCGTCGTGCTCGCAGCGGTGCCAACGTTCAGCCGCGTGGGCGACACGGCATACGTGCACCCTTGCGACTGCGTCACGCTGTAGCGCTGTCCAGCGATCACGATAGTGCCCGTCCGCGGCGAACCCGAGGTTGGAGCGACCGTGAACGTGACGTGGCCGTTCCCCTTTCCGGTGGCGCCTGCTGTGATAGTGATCCAGTCGACTTCTGAGGATGCCGTCCAGGCGCAGAGCTCGCTCGACGACTCGACGTCGACGTTGCCCGCTCCGCCTGCCGGCGGCAGATGGGCGGATGCGTCGCGGAGATGGATCACGCACTCGGCAGCGGCCTGCGCGATGTCCACGTGCTGATCATTGACGGCGATGGACGCTTTTCGCGTGGCGGGATCGATATTGGGGGCAACGGCGTAGTCGAGCGAACCGTCACCTTGTCCGGTCGTCGGCGTGTTGATGCTGAGCCACGGCGCATCACTCGCGGCCGACCACGCGCACTCGCGCGCGGTCGTGAATGACACTCGGCCCATGCCTCCTTCCGCAGGCACGACACGATCAGTGGGCGTCAGCGAGACGCTACAACGCGGGAGTGTCGCCGGCGCAGTCGCGCTCGACGTTGATGACCCACACGCAGCGAGGAGAACACATGCGCAGAGCGCGGTCGCATACAGAGCGAGACACCTTGGGAAGGTCTTCGAGAATTGCACGGGCGTGGCGTTCGCGCGCGAACCGCGGAAGTTGCTTACGAGAAATGACCAGCTTGCAGATTATCAGGACCCATTCGCACTTCAAGCTCGACAGAGTTACGTTTTCGTAACAGCATCGTTGGCGCACGATCGCGCGCGACGCACATCGCCGTGAGCCTACCACAGCGATTAGTGCGTATGGAAACCGTGCGTGGCTTCGTGACCCAAACAGCTTCGCCTCAACGAATACTTCCGGTACGTCGCAGGCCATCGTCCGTCAGACCGGCGTTCATCGAGATCAAATTTCGATGGCGACAGACGTACAGCGCTCGCTGTTTTCTGGTACGCTCGATGCTCGCGAGAAGAGACCTCAGGGTGCCCATATGCGGTCGTCGAATACCTCGCGCAGTCCAGCGGCCGTTCTCCTCGCGCTGTGCCTTGCCTCGCTCACGTCGCTCCCGGGCTGCGGATCGTCGGCAACAACCGCAACCGCACCTGCGACACTCACACGCTGCGCCGTCGCCGCCTCGCCCATGGACGCGTCCGCACCGGCGCAAGGTGCTTCCGGCCAATTGGTCATCAAGACCGAGCGGGAGTGTGCCTGGACAGCGGTAAGCGAAGCGTCGTGGCTCGCCATCAAAGGGTCGGCAGGCGGCCAGGGCGACGGCACAATCGAGTACACCGTGGCGGCGAACGCCGATCCTGTGACGCGGCGTGGCACGATCGCCGTGAACGATCAGCACCCGGCCATCTCACAAGCGGCGGCCGACTGCGTGATCCGATTGAGCGCGTCATCTGCCACGTTCTCCCTCACGGGCGGATCTGGCAGTGTGGATCTGCAGACTTCGAGCCCGCTCTGCACCTGGACCGCCTCGTCTGACGCCCATTGGATTGTCGTCAGGTCCGGCGCGAGCGGCACGGGCGGCGGGCGAGTCGGGTTCGATGTGGCTGCCACATCCGGCCCGGCTCGCACGGGGAATCTGCTGATAGCCGGACAGCGGTTCACGATTACGCAGGCTGAAGGATGTTCGGCCTCGATTACGCCCGACAATACGAACGTCCCGGCGGCTGGCGGCGCCGGCAGCGTCTCGATCACTGCGCCCGCCGGGTGTCCCTGGACCGCAACGAGCAACGCGGACTGGATTACCGTGACGTCCGCCGCGAGCGGCACAGGAAACGGAACCGTTCAGTTCGCGGTTGCGTCGACAACCGCGGCTCGCGTTGGCACGCTCACGATCGCGGGCAAGACATTCACGGTTAATCAAACACCGGCATGCGCGATCTCCATCGGGTCCGCGACCAGCAATCTCGGGGCGGCAGCCGGCACTGGCACCGTGAGCGTCATCGCCGCCAACGGCTGCACGTGGACGGCAATTGCGAGTGATCCCTGGATCACGATCACATCGGGCAATGCCGGAAGCGGGAATGGAACGGTCGCGTTCAGCGTCGGCGCGAATCCAGCCGGAGCGCGCACCGGGAGCATCATTATCAGTGGAATGGTGCACACGGTGAATCAGGCGGGGTCGTGTTCGTACACGCTGGCACCGGCCAGTCAGAGTATTCCGGCTTCCGGAGGCGCAGGATCGCTCGCCGTAACCGCGTCAGCGGGCTGCACATGGTCGGCGTCGAGCAACGCGCCCTGGGTCACGTTCGGAAATGGCGCGAGCGGCACCGGCAACGGGTCGATCGCGTTCACGGTCGCCGCGAATACCGGACCACCTCGAACGGCAACGATCACCGCCGGAAATCAGACTGCCACCATTCAGCAAGCGAGCGGATGCGTCTACACGATTCAGCCCACGACACAGAACCTCGCCGGTGCCGGCGGTTCGGGGACGGTAAACGTGTCGGTCGCGGCGGGCTGCACTTGGACGGCGGCTTCACAATCCCAGTGGATCTCGATCACGTCGGGCGCGAGCGGGACAGGTGCCGGGACGGTGAATTACACAGTTGCTGCGAATACCGGCGCGGCGCGTACTGGAACGCTGACCATTGCCGGAGTGACGTTCACGATAAACCAGGCGAGCACGTGTAACTTTGCGATCGACCGAACCGCAGAGACCGTCAGAAAGCAGGGCGACAAACTCCGCGTAGACGTCACCGCGTCAGCCGGATGTGCGTGGACGGCGACGAGTCCGGTGTCCTGGGTCCGGGTGACGTCGGGCGCCACCGGCAGCGGTAACGGAAAAGTGGAATTGGAAGTGGACCGGAATGACGGCGATCCCAGAACAGCAAGCGTGACGATTGCCGGATTGACGTTCAGGATCACGCAGGAGGGACGCTAGTTCGGGTGCGCAGGAGCGGAAGACAGGGTGGATGAGCTGTAGTCGGGGGTCAGCTCTACCGGCGCGTCGGCCGCTTCCTTCTGCGCCGAGGCGTGTCCGCAGCTACTGCATGTTTGCGGACGAACGTCCGTTTTTCGACGGGACCACCTACAAACTCCGATGCAGGAATCTGCGAGTCCGCGCCGGACACAGCTCGTCTGAGCTCGCCTCGATCCTCAGCCGGTCCGCCGTCGCACCGGACGGGAACCGCCCATTGCTCAGCGACTAGAAGGCGCGCGTCACCCGAAGACAGCTCAAAAACTTCTCCAACGCGGTGAGCACTGAGGTCTACGCCATCGATCTGTTCAGCGAGCTTGCGGGTTAGACGGACACGCATCCTCGCCTGCTCCTGCAATGCGTGGACCGTCCTAACAGGCCGATGAAAGGAGACGGCCTGATGGGAAATGGGAAATGGCAAATGGGAATGTAAAGGGTTTCCCATTTCCCATCTCCCATTTCCCATTCAGGATGCGTTTTGCAGCACCCTGCTACGTTCTGTCTGACGGTACTCCACGGCTCAGGCCGGACCGATTCCGAATCCGACGTTGACGGTTCGCATCATGGCGCCTACCATCCGCTTGCAGTCGCCACCTGCCAATGCATCGTGGCTGAAGGCATGGTGGACTGGAACGCATACAACATCGCTATTGCAGCTGTGTCCACTCCTCAGCCAGCGTTCGCCGTGCGCCAAGCCGACGCGACCGATGTTCCGCGCCTCGCACGTCATCGCGCGGCGATGTTTCGCGATATGGGACAGCTGGCATCTCACCAGCAGGAGAGATTGGAGCAGGCAACTGCTTCGTACTTGCGCGATGCGGTGCCCCGTGGCGAGTACCTGGCCTGGGTCGCCGAAGACGCGGGGACGCCTCCTGCGACGATCGGAGGGGCCGGCGTTCAACTCAGGCCCATCCTCCCCCGTCCACGCCCCAGCGCTGACGACCTGGAGTTCGGGCCCGAAGCAATCGTCCTCAACGTCTATGTGGAACCCGCCTGGCGGCGGCGCGGCGTGGGCGAAGCGCTGATGCGTGCGGTCCTGGATTTCCTCGCCGTACGAGGAATCCGGCGCGTCGTCCTTCACTCCTCGGACAACGGTCGCCGCCTTTACGAGCGCCTGGGGTTCGTGCCAACGAATGAGATGAGACTCAGTCCGCGGTAAGTCGAGCGATGGAGCGGGGGAGATCCACACGCGGCGGGCACGAGGCCGAGAATAGTCTCACGCCGAGCGCTTCGATTTCGGTCCTGGACGACGTCGTCCTGCGTGTCCCCGGAGATCTCGATCGTGAGTGCTGTCCTCTGCCTGCCAGCGCGCACCACACGAACGGCAGTCGTACGAAGCTCGATCGTCCACGCTCACTGGTAGCAGCGGCCGAACTCGTGTCGACTGACACTTTGGACAGGTCATTGAACTGTGAGGAGTGCCGGAAGTATACCGCGACATAGAGAGAAAATCACGGCAATTTTGCGCCGCGACACGCAATTGCCAACGTGCCGGTACATCACTGTCTGCCTCTCGCAGAGGTCGGCCGTACGCTGGTTGAACGCGAACGGGTCGACTCGAGATGGTTCATCGAAACGCGGTCAGTTGGTGCTTCGGTGAGGATGTGACACACGCGACCTGCGGCGTGCCGTCGGCATGGCTGACCGATAACGCAGACATCCTGCCGCGACCGACAGCGGAGGGCGGCGTTCTTCGGGCGATCGATGTGGCGTGCGGCAGTGGACGCCACGCGCTCTGGCTCGCAGCAGCAGGCTTCGCGACTGAAGCTGTCGATCGAGGTGCTGACGCGATCGCGCGACTTCATCACGAGGCGCAACGCCTTGGGCTCGTCGTGCACGCGCGCGTGGACGATCTGGAACGACCCGGGGTGTCAGTGGGTCATGAGCGCTACGACGTCATCGTGGTGTTTCGATACTTGCATCGGCCCTTGTTTGCTGCGCTTCGGGCGGCCCTACGCCCGAACGGGGTGATGGTATACGAGACGTTTACCGTCGACCAGGCCGCTCGCGGCAAGCCCTCGAATCCTAGGTTTCTCCTGAAACATCGCGAACTGCCAACGCTCGTCGGGCCGTTGCATGTACTTCGTGAGCGCGAGGGCGAGTACGAAGGCGCAATGGTCGCCGGCGTCATCGCGCGGAAACCATGAACGAAGTGACCTTAGTCCCTGCCGTGCGTCGCAACTGAAATCAACGGCGGCGAACGCAGGAACTCAGTGATCGTCTGTCAGCGTGCCGTACTCCCGCAATCGGCCCAACGTCTCACGCAGCCGGTTACGTGCCGCGTCGAGCTCACCGCGACGGTTGGGGTCCTCGCGAAGACGATGACGGTCATCGAGGAGCCCAAGGATCTCGAGTCGGTGCTCATCAACACCAGTCGGTTCTCCAGGTTCAGTCATCGGCTCTCGCGTGATGAAGAGACTACGAGCTCACATTGTGCCACACCGTAGGTCTCTTCTGCCCAGTATGGCCCGGTGGTGAGCTTCGAGTCTACGCCGACGTGGTGTACCGACGTTGAATGGCGTCGCGGATGCGCGCGCGACTCTCGTCCGGCGGTAGATCGGTCTGGTCTTCGATCTCGCTCGCCTCGGCCGCCAGGGCTTCGTCCTTGATCGCGTCGCGAAACCATCGAGAGACGTCGTGCTGTCGAAGGTGATACTGCCAGGTGTCATCGTCCACGCCGTCGGCTATCTGAGCGAAGAGCTCGAGGTTCTGCGCGCGGAGGTTCAGCCGTCCTTCAGGTCCTCGGAAATAGAAGCTCTTGTCTTCCCCGAGCTTTCCTTCGGCGTACTTACGCTGGTGGCGTCGTCGATCGACCGTCGGTTCCGCAACGCGGAATCGAATCGGACTGGTGCCAATCCGCACGAACCATGAAAGCGTGGGGTCTTCAGCATGCTGCGGTAACCGAATCGGCTCCTCGCCGCGCCCGCGTGCGAAGGCGTCAAGAGTGGCTTGCGCTTCTCGACCGACGATGATTAGCGTATCGACAAGAGCAAGCATGGAAGAGGCAACGTGATCGGGGTGAACAGTGACAAGGACAACGTTCTCGAGCTGTGCGGGCACCAGGGTCTCCGAAGGTTGCCATTCGGAGGGCAGCACGTGGTGTGCCTCGTCTATCACGATCCAGTGCGGCCGGCCCGTGGCGCCTCTGAGCTGCAGCAACCGCGGTAGCAGTACCTGCAGCACTTGCGGCCGTTCGTCGAGCCGCTCGTCCAACAGGTTCACGATCGCGTTCTCGGCCGGGCGTTCCAGGACCCTCAGCGAGTCGTCCACGAGCGCACGCCTGTCACCCCGCAGCGCAATCGCGTCGGGGAACTCCTGGTAATCGCCTTCAGGATCGAGCACACAGAATTGGTAGGCGGAGTCGCACAGCCTTTCGAGCAACGTCGTCGTGACCGTCGTCTTGCCCCCGCCTGAAGGCCCCGCAACGAGAAGCGCCCGACCATGAGCCGGAAGGCGGATATCCTCACCCGGCTCGCCCGCCGTACCGATGACGAGCTCGTGCCGCGACAGACGGGACTTGAGTTCCACGAGATCCGTCGCGATGATGCGATCGATCAGCTCCTGCACGCCGGCGCCGTGGTCCGCGCTGGTAACCAGATCGACGTGGCCCTTCACGCTGTCGAGCGCGTTGGCGACCGCCACGCCACACTCGCAGGCCGCGAGAAACGCGTGATCGTTCTCGGCGTCTCCGATCCCGACCGCATTGTGCGGAGAGAGTTTCAACGCGTCGAGCGCACGCCGCAGACCGGTCGCCTTGTTCACGCCCGTCGGCAACACCATCACAGCGCCCTTGTTGAAGATCACCTGCAGCTCGAGGCCCATCTTCTGGATCACCTCGAAGACCGTCGCCCCATGCGGTTCCCACGTGGCGACGATGACGCGACCGACCGACAGCGGCGTGATGTTTCTGCGCGTCAGCTCCTGCACGAATTCGCGGGGCGGCGCCTCCGTCAGCAGGTGCATCTCTCGCGTGCCGGGGTCGTACAGCACTCCGCCGTTCTCAGCAACGATGCGATCGAACAAATGCGTCTGAGGAAATACGCGCTGCAGGTCGTCGAGCTCGCGGCCAGTCACCGCAACCAGCTTTCTGCCCGACGCGCGCAGACGTTCGAGCGCGGCAAGCGTTGCGTCGTCCACGCGCCCGTGGTGTGCGAGCGTCCCGTCGTAATCGCACGCGAGAGCGAAATACCGCATGGGGACTAGATTCCTGGCGGCTACGGCCGTCTGCCGCGCGATCTCCATGTCTCCACGCGACCGGTGAAGACTGCTCGCGGTGTCTTCGAACTGAACATGGCGGCGGTCTCGTTCCTCTGAGCGGTAACCTTGCAACGGACGCGCCACGGGTTTGACGTGCCTTCGGCCAATAACTCGGCAATTCACCGAGCGAAGTCAGTCCAAAACACGAACACGCCTCGCTCGGTGACTTCTGGAACGTCGATGTCGTCGCCTGGAAGACGTGATACGCCATGATACGGTGCGAGGGGTGCGTGCTTGCGGCGGCATAGTCGGGCCGCTCGAGTTTCCTCCGATGGCGGTTCGAAGGCTGGATATCATGTCGCATGGCGCTCGGACACGTCACTGCGTTCTTTCTGTTCGATGTCGGTGATTCGATTGACCTGAGTCGGGTTCGCGGACAGATCGACACGACAGCGACTGCCCGGCTGGCCCCGAAGCCCGCCACGCCGACCTACCTTCAATACATTCAACCGCCACTGACAATCGACGGGCAGACGATCGGAATCCCGGACGTCGACGGCTGCCGCGTGCGCTTCAAGTTGTTCGACTACGGTGTGCTGTCGGTCGCGCTGACGCGAGAGCTCCCAGACAAGTGGGAAGATTTGCTGACTTTGGGCCTCGAATGGCAGGACAGTCCGCGTCTGGCTGCCGAGGCCGAACGGCTCTGCCGCGAGCTGCTGTCCCGCGTTCCCAGCGCGGTAAGCCGTCCCCGCGAAACGTTTCTCAGCGAGGACTACGTCGTGTTCAGCATCCTCGCAGATGCGGGCGGCGATACGGCGGAAGCGCTACTCGCCTCACATGGCGCGGCAATCGCCCAACTGCTGCGAGCGGAGCGCGACGTGCTGAGCGCGCAGGAGCGCGAGGAGGTGCTGCGACATCGAATCTCGTATTACGCCAGCGACATGGTCATCGTGACGTGGAGCAGCGCGCTCGTCTACGACACACCGGTCGGGCTCCCCGGAGTACTCGAGATTCTCGAGTTCGCCAACTCACAACTGCTCGAGTTCAGGTACTACGACCAGCTGCTCGATGCGGAACTGACGCGCACGTACGCGCGCCTGCAGTCGGCTAGCTGGCGCCAGACGTGGATCGGCGGCCGCTATGCGCGCGCGGCGCGTCAGGTGCACGCGCTGTTCATCGACGTGAACGAGCTGACCGACAAGGCCGAGAACGCGCTGAAGATTGCGGGCGATGTCTACGCGGCGCGTCTCTTCGGCATGACCGCCGCGCGCCTCGGCCTCGACCAGTGGAAGGCCAACGTTCGTGAAAAACTCAAGACGGTCGACGACATCTATCGCTTCGCCGTCGAACATACGTCGATGGCGCGCGGCGAATTTCTCGAGTTGACGGTCGTGATCCTGATCCTGCTCGAGATCGTTCTGTTGATCCACTAGTAGCCAGAAGCCAACGCCTCAAACCGCCTCTCGGATGAGTCTGACAACGAGGTAATCAAACCCCGTCCATTCGACGGGGTCTCACCTTTTCAATGGCTCATACTCGCAGGACCGGATAGTCTGCGCATTCTGACACGGCGAACGGCGAGCCGGCAAAGTGTTCTGCGGGAGACATGGATGATCGAGCAGAAGTACAAGCTGGCTGCGATATGCGTCGCATTCGGTGTTCTCGCGTCCGGCATCATAGCAACGTCGTCATTTTCTCGAGCAACGCCCGCGCCTGTAATAACTCAGGCAACCGGCGTGGCGGCAGGCGTTCCGAACCTGTACGAGGCACAGCGCCTCGTCGACGAATACATCCGCGGCGGCCGGTACGAAGAAGATGTTGCCAAAGTGGTGGCCGAGGCGCGAGCCTGGCTCGAGGAGCGAACCAAGACTGCGGTGAAGCCCGCGATCGTTCTCGACATCGACGAAACATCTCTTTCCAACTGGCCCGCGTATCGCATCAACGGGTGGGCTCGCATCGTCAATGGCCCGTGCGACCTCCAGCAGGGGCCGTGCGGTCTTCGTGCATGGCAGGCGCTCGCGGAATCGAAGGCAATCGCGCCAACGCTGGCGCTCGCGCGACGCGCTCGCGAGCTGGGCGTCGCGGTATTCTTCATCACTGGTCGGCCGGAAAACCTGCGCGAAGCTACCGAACGCAATCTCAAGGATCAGGGCTATGAGTGGACTGGAGTCATCCTGCAGCCCGAAGGCGCTCAGTTTGCGAGCGCCGTTGATTTCAAAGCGCCCGAACGACGCAAGCTGACCGAGCAGGGCTATACGATTGTCCTCAGCCTTGGTGACCAGCAAAGCGACTTGATCGGCGGCTACGCGGAACGGACCTTCAAGTTACCCAACCCTGTTTACTACCTGCCGTAATCGCGATCTTGCGTTCGGCTTGACTCTGGGGTGTACGGCCGGCCGTACGATTGACGGATGACATCGAAGCGACCTGGCGCTGTAGCGTGCGCTCAAATTCGGCGATCGTGTCCGTTGCTGTCGCTAGCGTAGCGCCGCTCAGGCCGTGAGGCGTCGAAGGCTGTCCACCGCGCCTCGCACAATCTCATGGCGCTGCGCGCGAGACAGCTTTGCCAACCCGTTCTGCAGCACGTTGACCGCATGCTCCAGATCCTTGCGCGTGCGACGCGACATGCCCTCCCTGGGGAATTCGAACATCAAAAGATGTCCGAGCCACTCAGGTCCGCAGAACATCGGATCGACCCATTGGTACGCCGCATCTCGTCCAATGCAGCGCCACCCGTCGCGCATCAGTACAGGCCGTTTCACCGACGGCCGCCGCTCGGAGATTGCCGCGTCCAGCTCGACGAGCATCTGCTCGCAAAAGAACTCGCGCACGTGCTCGTTTACCGTCGCGAGCGCGTCAATCGCCCACAGCCGTCGTCTCAAGGCTGGCTGTGCCCCGCCCACAACGAGCACTCGGGGCACGACTACGAGCCGGTGTAAGGCGACCGAGACTCGCGGGAGGCCCGGGGCATAACTTGTCTCCGCGGTCACGGCTGCGAAGTGATCGGCTTCGGCGCGGATAGCAGTTGAGAGCGGCTCGGCGCGTGCCGCGCGTTTGAGCTCGTGCCAGAGCCGTCGACGCGCTCGCGACGTCGTGAAGAGCCGGAAACGGTACTGGTGCGCTACCTGGGCGATCGTTGTTGAGCCCTTGCTGCCGGTCGCCCACACAGCGAACGGCTCTGGCGCCAGGTGCCCGCGATAGCAAATACGATTCTTGACGACTCGAAACCAAGCCATCGCCTGGGCAGGAACCAGTGCCAGGATCGTGCCCGGCTCTCCCGCCCGATCCGCGCGCGGGCACATCGAAAACCGCCATCTTGGGGACAACGAATCTGGCGACGAGCGGAAAAATCTGTCGTCTTAACCGGTTAAGCAGGCCGCTGAAGAAAGACGGCCTGCTAGTGCGTAGCGCTCGCGTGGACCAGACCCGTCACGAGGCGGATCATCCCATCGCTCTTGGTGAGGACGTAGAACTCACCGCCGCCGTCCACGGCAAGACGCACATCCACGCGTCCCGACGGCGCGAGTGCGGCCGTCCCTGGCAGATCGGCATGCTGGCCTCCACGCGAGTGGTAGGCGGCTCTCACGATTGGGAACATCGTCGGGTAGAACTGCTTGCCGCGATCCGGCGCGTCTGTCGGATCGTCCCATTGAACGCCGAGCTCATGAATCTGCGCCAGCGTGCCCGGGTATCCATCGTCTGCTGCAAGCACCTCGCTGTAGTCGGCGTACCAGAGGCGCCCGGTGGAGATGTCGCCGAAGACATACTTGCCCCGAAGGTTCGGAACGGCCTTGCCCCGATAAACGAACCCGCCGGCTATCGCGTCGCCGCCAGCTTGCGTGTGCCCGTATTGAAGAACGGGATACGTCGGCTTCACGGTCCCGTGCGTGATCGTATCGGTGACCTGGACTGGAATCGTGTCGGAATCGGTCGGCTTGCCGAATGTGCCGTCTGCCAGGAACAGCTGGTTCCCCTCGCGAAGCGGAAAGCCGTAGTTTGCTCCTTTGTGAATGATGACGGTCATCTCCCACGTGCGCCAGCCGATCACCGTCGCGATGAGATGGTTGTTCGCTGGACTCGACGGATCCACGTCCCAGCTCATTCGGTGTGGATTGCGCAGACCGTACGCCCAGATTTCCTTTCGCGCGCCCTCGATCGACGTAAATGGATTGTCGCGAGGCACGCGGTAGCGGCCGTTTTCGCTGACCGTGCTCGAGTCCACGTGTTCGGTGAGGTCCGGCACGATCCGCAGGATCTTTCCGATCATCGTGTCGAGGCGCTGGCCGTTCAGGCGGATGCTGCTGGTTCTCTGGTCGCCGGCTCCGCCGTCACCACAAGAGATGTAAAGAACCCGCCAATCCGGATCCCCGCGCCGCGCGGCGGGATTGAAGATCATGTCGCCCATCGGATGGATCCGGCTATTGAGCTGCACGCGCATCAGCTCGCGCGCCGTGCCCTCAAAGGTCGAATTCGCGATGTTCGAATCCGTCCATTCGATCAGCACCGCTTCGTGATCGACCTCACCCGGTGGCCGGATTGGCGTTGACGGCGTGTAGCCGGCCAGCGCGAGGCCGGGCGCGCTAGTGTTGCTCGGCGTCATCGAGCCGTCGGCCCACAGATCCTCGAGGTGAATGGTGTAGAACTTCCCGTTCCGTGCGTAGTCGGGATCGAACTGAAAGCTGATGAACCCGCTCGCGAGCCCGTTCTCGACGGCCAGTTTGTCGAAGAGACCGGGACGCGTCCCGCGGCCGTCGAAATCGAGGTACTTCGTCGCGTGTTTCGTCTTCCTGTCGAGGATGTAGAGTGGTCCGGTGAGATCGTTGACGAAGAACCGTCTGGTTGACGACGGCTCTTCGCGCAGGAAGTTGATGCGCGCGAGTGAACCCGCATTGTTGCCGGCGCCGTCCGGCGACCCGGTAATCGGCAAGGCTGCGAAATCGGTGAGCTGAAGTGCCCATTCAGTGTTCGCGCGCGCGTGGCTGTTCAGCCCGTGCACGAAACTAATGCCCGCAACGAACACTACCGTTGCGGACAGCATTCTTGAGGCTCGCGTTCGCACCGTCATTGCGACTCCATCGATCCGGTTCCGAAGTGTCGCTTCGATTAGACCGCCCCCGTCGTCCTCCGTGCAAGCGCTTTCGGCGCCAACCGTCGCGACAGGACCGCGAGAAACGCGACATATAATCCCTGAATCCGATGCCGCGGGTCTGGCGAGGCGGTGAACATCGCTCTGGTGACGTCAGCACGCTTCTTCGTGCGTGGAGCGATGGAAACAAACGCGCGTTGGCGCAGCTGACGCCGATCGTATACGAGGAGCTCCGCCGGCTCGCACGGCGCTACATGCGGGGCGAACGTGCCGGACACAGCCTCCAGACCACGGCGCTCGTCCACGAAGCGTACATGCGGCTGGTGGATTACACGCGGATGCAGTGGCAGGACCGCGCACATTTCTTTGCCGTATCGGCCGTCGTGATGCGGCGGATTCTCGTCGAGCATGCGCGCCGCCACAACGTGAAAGAGGCGCCAACATCCAGCACGTGTCGCTGGACGACGCGGCCGTCGTTGCCGGCGAACGTGTGACGGATCTCGTAGCGCTCGACGAGGCGCTCGAAGCGCTTGCCCAGATCGATGAACGCAAAGCGCGTGTGATCGAGCTCCGCTTCTTCGGCGGCTTGAGCATCGACGAGACCGCCGAAGTGCGCAACCTCCGCATTGAATCATCCGAACATCTGCACGATCCACGACATCGGCGAACACGACGGCCAAGCTTTCATCGTCATGGAATTCCTCGAGGGGACGACGCTGAAGCATCGCATCGCCGGACGTCCACTCGACATCGACGTCGTGTTGCCCCTCGCCATCGAGATCGTCGACGCGCTGGAGGCGGCGCACGCCGCCGGCGTCATCCACCGCGACATCAAACCCGCGAATCTGTTCGTGACGAACCGCGCGCACGCGAAGATCCTCGACTTCGGGCTCGCCAAGGTTCAGACGGGACCGACGCCGGACAGCGGACCGACGTTCACGGCGCGCGATGCCGTCACGAGTCCGGGCAGCGCGCTCGGCACGGTGGCGTACATGTCGCCGGAGCAGGTCCGGGCGCAGGGCGTGGACACGCTCAGCGTCGAGCTCGTCGATGCTCGCGACGGCAGCCATCTCTGGGGTGAAGAGTACGCGGGCACGAGTGCCGATCTCATGGCGCTGGAAGGCCAGCTGACGCGCGACGTGTCGCGGAGATTGCGCTCACGTCTCGCTGGCGCAGACGACCAACGACTCGCGAACAAGGCCGTCGCAAACCCGGAAGCCTACCGGGATTATCTCAAGGGCCGCTATTACGTTCTCAAGGCCACGCGGCACGAAATCGAGACCGGTATCTCCTATTTCCGGCAAGCGATCGACATCGATCCCTCGTACGCGCTGGCCTACGTCGGGCTCGCGAACGCCTACCGGGTGTTGGCGCTCGCGGGAGAGTCGCCGGCGACAGAAGAACTCCCGAAGGCAAAATCAGCGGCCAAGAAGGCGGTCGAGATCGACGAACGCCTCGCCGACGGCCACGCGATCCTCGGCTTCATCATCTTCTGGTACGACTGGAAATGGAACGAAGCCGAAAACGAATTGAAACGGGCGTTGCAGCTCGAGCCGAACAGCGCGGAAGCTCATGAGGCTTACGCGCATCTGCTGTCGTACACGGGGCGCCACGCAGAAGCGCTCACCGAGATTCGACGCGCGGTGGAGCTCGACCCGTTGAATGTGAGAACCGGCGCCCTCGAAGGGGCTTTTCTCGTGAACGCCGGCCGAGCCGAGGAGGCGTCAGCCACACTCGTGAAAGTAGTGGAGCTCGAGCCAAACTACTGGTTCTCGCGCCAGTATGCTGCCAGCGCCTATATCGACAGGGGCATGTTCGCGGAGGCCATTGCCGAGGCGCGTCACGCACGACAGCTGTCTGACGCGAGCACACGACCAACGGCGTTCCTTGCCTACGCCCTGGCGCAATCAGGCAGCGTTGCGGAAGCGCGCGCCGAGCTCGAAAGACTCTTGAAGTTGTCGACGGAGCGCTACGTGTCGCCGTACAACGTGGCCATGATCTACCACGGTCTCGGCGAGCGCGTCGCAACGTTCGACTGGCTGGAGCGAGGCTTTCGCGAGCGGGAGCCGCGCATGGTGTTCCTGAAGAGCGAACCGAAGTGGAACGGTTTGCGCACCGACCCGCGGTTCCAGGACTTGTTGCGACGCGTCGGCTTTACGCCGTGACATATCGGACCTCCGCGGATCCCTCCCCGCCGGATGGATCTCTTCGGCGGCTCATGGCGGCCCACACGCCGGCGTCGCCTGCGGCGTCCAAATCGGTAGCGCCGCGAGCCTCGCTCGCGCCAACATCGAATTCAACTCGGCGACATTGGTCGTCTGCAGTCGGCGCAGACTCTCGAGCGTAACGTCGATCGCGCGACAGGGGCCGTCAACGCCGGCGATCACGCTCGCTGTCGGCTGCTGATCGCCGACAAGCATGTCGTTGAGGCGCCTGCCGAGATCGCGGTGAGCGATTGCGAAGCCGGCGGGCCCGTTCGCGAGTGGCGCCAGGGCCGCCTCGAGTGTCTGCACGGACTTTGCGATCTGCTCCGCCGCCGCAGTGCTCGTGGCCTCCTTCGTCCGTGCGGCGAGCGCGTCCCGCAACTGCTGCAGGTAATTGAAGGCGTGATAGGTCGTTGTGATGCCCGCGACCATGCGTTGCTGGACCTTGAGCTGTGCCGCGAGCGCAGCGCTCGAGACGGGAACCCGGGGATCGGGGACGACGGTGAGCGTCTGCGAATAGTTCCGGCCGTCCACGTGATCGATCCGCCTGGTGCAGGCGAGCCAACACCGCCCGGTGGTGTTGGCGGTGGTGGCGCGGTGCCCGGCGGGACCGCCAGATCGGGACTGATCGCGCGCCACGTCTCCCCCCGATCCGTCGACGCGAGCACGTGCTGCGCAGCCATGTACAGCGTGTGCGGATCTTTCGGCGAGAACGCGAGCGGCGGCGCACCGCCGAAACGGTCGTCGGGCGCAGGCTGGTAGAGGACGATGACTTGACCGGTCACGCGATCGTACCGGCGGAGCACGTGATACCAGCCCTGCGTGTACATGTATCGCTTGTCGAGCGGGTCGGCGATCAGGAATCCATTCTCAAAGCCGCCAGCCGGATACCAGTCGTTCGGCCGAATCTCGCCGAAGTCGCTGCGGCTGACGACGCAGGCGGTGCCCGAATCCTGTTGCGGTCCGCAGACGTGGTAGGGGAAGTCGTAGTCGGTCGACACACGATAGAACTGGCCGTTCACGACCCCGTAGTACGGCGTCCACGATTCACCGCCATCGACCGAGATCGATATGCCCTGATCGACGCCGGCGATCATGCGCCTGGAGTTCGTGGGATCGATCCAGAGGAATCGCGGGTCCGCACCGCTCGGCGCGCCCCAGTAGGCCGCGACGTGCCGGCCGCCATCGGTCGAGCGGTAGATCGCGGTGCCCATGAGATACACGACATCAGGATTCTGCGGGTCCGCGTAGATCTTTCCGCCTGCGCTCGCGAGTTGGCTCGTGCCAAACGTCCACGTCTCTCCGCCGTCGTCGGACCGATACAAGCCGCGGCCGAGACCTCCCCTGCCTCCGCCGCGACCGCCTGCACCCGCCAACGCATACAGCCGTCTCCCATGCGTGTTGGATGCGACTGCCAACGCAAAGATCCGCGCGCCATCCGGCAGACCAGTGCCACCGACTGGCTGCCAATTCACGCCTCCATCCACGGACTTGTAGAGGCCAGTCCCGGCGACGGGAGGCTGCGACGCAGCCAGGCCGCCGCCTCCGCCGAGCAACGCATAGACGATCTGCGGATCGAAGTGATCGTCATGTACGTCGGATGCGCCTGACGAGCCGTCGGCAGGAAGGACACGCGTCCAGGTCCGACCGCCATCGGTGGATCGATAGACGCCTTGCTCGGCGTCATTGTCGTTTCCAACGGCTGGCCCGGACGCACCCGGCATACCCGCACGGGCGCCACCGGACGGCGTCGCGCGCGGCCCTTGCGCCGCGACCAGAACATTGTTGGCGTTGCGTGGATCAACGATGATGCCGCCGATGTATTGCGACCGCACCAGCCCGATGTTCGTCCACGTTTTTCCGGCGTCGGTTGACTTGTACACACCCTTTCCGGTGCTGAACGACCAGCCAGAGAGATTCCCTGTGCCCACGTACACGATCATCGCGTCCGAGGGGGCGACGGCGACCGCGCCAATCGATGCCACGTGCACGTCGTCGAAGATCGGCTTCCACGTGTTGCCGCCGTTCGTGGTCTTCCACACTCCGCCCTCGGGCATGCCCGCGTAATACGTGGTCGGATCGCCAGGCACGCCGGTGGGCGCGGACACGTAGCCGGAGCGTGGCGGTCCGATGTTGCGCCAGCGCAGCCCGGCGAAGTACGACGGGTTCACCTGCTGCCCGCGCAGCGGCGCGAGCGCGAACACCGCGATGGCGGTCAGAAGCACGATTGCTCGTCGCATGAAAGCTCCTTGCGGTATGAATTGACTACTGAACTGATTCGGGTTTTCTGCGCCGGATCGTACACGCAACATCTTCGAGAACGCGAGTGTTGCGACAAGTCCACGTGAACGGAATACGGCCGGCGGGACGACGCCCCCGGTCTATTGCGAGATGCGAGTCAGAAATGCCCCGGCAACTTCGACGTCCTCGAGCGTGACGATATCGAGGTAGCCGTCGATCGACAGCAGTCCCTCGATCGGCGCCTCGTCCAGGCGCAGCAACATGATCCGTTCGGACTCGCGGCCCTTGATCAGATCCCGGACGACACGCCACTCGAGCCCGCACCACTCTTTCTGTTCGTACTCGGCGCAGAGGAGGATCACGAGCAACTCGGATTCTGCTTTGTAGATGTTTTGCAGGTACAAATCGAGATTCGGCCGGGCCAGTTCCGCCCGGTACCATCGGTCGTAGAAGATGGCGTCGTTGCCGAGGGTTCGTGCGAGGACGGTCGCGATCCCTTCCGCGCGTTCGCGGACGTCGCCGGGAAACGAGAGCGCCACGCGGAATCGTCTCCCTGGGGCCGTGGCAACGGGAGCGTGAGCGGGCGGTTCGACTTCGATCGTTGGACCGATCGTGAAAACCCGGCCTCTGGACCGCCATGCGCCAATGAGGGCAATCACCGACAGGGCGACGAGCGACACGCAGCCGTAGTAATAGCGCTCGAGACGACTGGCATGACGTTCCAGCGCAGCTGGCTGCCAAACCAGCTGCGGCTGGCCGGCTGTCTTTCTCACGAACTCCTGTGCGGTGGTGCTCGGGGACAATTTCCCGAATTCAGTGAGGTCGTCCTCGGTTCCGACGACGACATTGATGCCTTCGACTTCAACGCTGTACCGTGAGCGCTGCGCGTTGTACTTCAGCAAGGTCGCGCCAAGCGCGAGCAGAGAGGCGAGCGCCAGGCCAGCCCAAAGTGGCCAATGCTTCCGCTGCGGAAACCGGCCCAGTGCGTAGACGCACGATACCAGGACGACGAGAACAGCGACGGCCGCGGTTGCGGCGGGTACGAGCCGGTGTGACGCCTGTAGATTGATGGGCGGATACAGCAGCACGCCGGATCCGGCAATCACCAGCGCGGCGACGCCGTACGTGACCGCGGATCGGACCCCGCGTTCCCGAACCGACTGGAGCAATGTCACCGAAGGATCAGATCGAAACGCGTCGAGCGATTGCGGCTCACGGAAATCGGTTTCGCGTCGCTCAGGTCACGCCCGTCAGCCGAGCGCGCGACGATGACATAATCACCAGCGGGGATTGGTTCCTCGACGACGGCCGTCGCCGCCGCGAACTCTTTCCACTGGCTCGCCACATTCGGGACCTTCTCGAGAAGATCCCAGAAGAAGCGCTCAAGGTACCGGACGCGAAGCCCCCGACGTTCGCTGCCGTCAGAGAGCAAAGTCCGGATCGAGATCCTTATTTCGCCGAAGGCTCTCCCGGGACTGCTCAGGCAGTCCTGCAACTTGGTTTCGAGATCGCCGGCAACAGTGGTCAGCGCATCGTTATCGGCGCGCTGTATTGCCCATTCGAGCGCGTTGACGTCCTGCGTGAGGCTCGAGGCGAGCGACGGAGGCCGCCGCGGCGGAGGAGATGGCCACCGCTGCCGCAGGATCTCCGCGATCGCGCCGATGCGGTGCAGGCGATTACGGTCCATCCGCGCGCGAGCAGCTGGAGTACCGTACGTCCTGGCGATGTTTTCGAGCGCCATGAGCGCGACGAGTTCGGGCAGCGACCAGTCGGGCGTGAGCGTGAATTCGCGCCGCTCGGCGTCCTCGAGTAACGCTCGCAGCGATTCGCTGCGATTCAGCGCAGCCGCGAGCTGCGCGAGTGTTCGTCCTCGTCCATCGCGCCATCGGGCGTGGGCGCCGGCCTCCAACAGGAGCCGGGCGATGCCCTCGTCACCCTGTCGAATCGCGACGAGCAATGGCGATTCGAACTTATCTACCTGGCGGGAGTCGGAAGGGGCGGCGACAGTCACGTTGATCTCGTTCGGATCGGCGCCCTTCCGCAATAGCTTACGAACGTCCGCTTCATCGTGCCGTCGCACCGCCGCCATCAGCGGGCTGATCGCCAACTCGAACTGACTGGCGGTTGGAGTAGCCGCTGCGGGCATCAAGGTGGTCCCGACTGCGGTCGTCGACGTCACTATTCTCAGCGTGAGAGCCACCAACGGGGTGTTCATGACAGACTCTCCTCGCCTGAAATATCGGCTCGTCCTCCGTCGAGCATCTCAGGTGACCCGATGAATGGCCGCGGGGCACATCCAGGGACAGCAGTGTATACGGCATCTCGGGGACTTGGTACCGCGGCTCGAAGCGGGCGCGGAAGCCGGGGAGACGCTCGTTCGATATACGCTGGCCGCGAGAATCTGATGTCATGTTATGGAACCTAACAGGCACTGAAAAACCGCGGCCAGCGAGGTTCACCGGTTCCCCGTTCCTGGTTCCCGGTTCGAAAGTGCTGGTTCTGCGCCGTAATCAGAACCAAGAAACCGGGAACTGGGAACCTGTGAACCGGGAACCTCACGCAGGATGCTTTTTTCAGCATCCTGCTAACGGTTCAGGAAGTCACACGCCTGGCGAACGGGAACACGATCATCAACAACTGGCCCGGAAGCGTGCCGGAGCAAGACTGGCCGACGGTCGTGCAGTTGATCGAGGTTACCCATGACAAGAAGGTCGTCGGGGCGCTGCGCGACTGGACAACGCTCGGGCCGGCGTCGTCAACGCAGCTGCTGGATCAGCCGGCTCGACGGAAAGGCGCGAATTGCAGCGCTGAGCGACAGCGGGTTCTGGATCTTCGTGAGAAACCCGAAGCGCCAGGTCGCGGGTCGCGTTCACGGCCACAGCGGTGGTTGGGCCGGCACGGTGGCGTGCCGGCCCCAGTCGGCCCGCACCGGCGAGAAGACATCGATAGCTACTGCACCTTCGCGGCCGGCGACCACGTCGTGCGGAACGTTGGAAGGGATCACGTACGTGTCACCGGCTACGAGCTCGCGGCGTTCGCCGCCGATCCTGAACGTCATGGAGCCCTGCACCACCATGCCGAGCTGCTCATTCTGGTGAGAGTGCTCCGAAACGACGCCGTTCGGCGAGAGCTCGACGACGGCCATCGTGATCTGCGCTCCCTGAACGACACGGGCGAGCACGCCTGGCCAGATTGCAAGCGGACCAAGCTGCGAAAGGTTTGCGAATGCGGACATGCCGGCAACACTACCACACCGGAAACGCCAAGGCGCGCAGGTGACGTTGAGCGTTTCAATACGGTTTAAGTCGATTTGATTCACGAATCTATTCGACATAGATTCTGGACTACGGAGGACGCGTGGTCCGGATTCGTTCAGGTCGTGTATCCGCTGCGATGGCAATGCTCACACTTTGCGTAGCCGGATCGGCGATCGGCCAGATCGCGGCTGCGGCGCTCGTCGGCGAGGTCTGCGATGAGAGCGGCCGCGCGCTGCCTGGCGTCAGCGTCCAGGTGATCGAGGAGGCGTCGAACCGGGCCCGCACTGTGGAAACGGCTGCCGACGGAGTCTTCCACGTGTCCGGCCTTTCACCAGGAGAATATCGACTGGTTGCAACGCTCGACGGCTTTCGTCGGCTCGATCGCCGGGGCATCCGGCTCACCACCGGCGAAACCATAAGGATCGATCTGGAGCTGCAGCTTGGTCGCGTGCACGAGAGCGTCAACGTCACCGCCGACGCGCCGATCCTCAAGCAGGACAGCGCAAGTCTCGGTGCGGTTGTCGATCACGAGCGCGTCGAGCAGCTTCCCTTGAACGGCCGCACGTTCATCGTCCTTTCAGCGCTCGCCCCTGGCGTCGCGCTCCCGCCCGGTTCCTCGCTTCCGCGAATAAACGGCGGTCGGCCACGGACGAACGAGTACCTCTTCGACGGGATTTCCGTCTTGCAGCCGGAGCCCGGGCAGGTCGCGTTCTTCCCTGTCATCGATGCCATTCAGGAATTCAAGATCGAGAGCAACAGTCCGCCCGCGGAGTTCGGGAGGTTCAACGGCGGCGTGGTCAACCTCACGACGAAGTCCGGCAGCAACGAGCTGCGCGGCGATGTCTTCGAATTCTTCAGGCACGAGGCGCTGAACGCGCGCAACTTCTTCGCGCCACCCGGGCCGAAGCCGCAATTCCGGCGGAACCAGTTCGGCGGCGTCGCGGGCGGTCCGCTTCGGGCGGATAGAACGTTTCTGTTCGCAGACTTCCAAGGCCAGCAACAGGTCGTTGCCCGCACTGCGATCTCGACGGTGCCGACCGAGTTGCAGCGGCAGGGTATCTTCACGGAAGCGATCGCCGGCCGCGTTCCCACGCTTTACGATCCAGCGACGACGTCGGACAGTGGTGGAACCGTTACGCGATCTACGTTTCCGGCCAACACGATTCCGCGAGAGCGCTTCGATCCGGTATCACAGGCGCTCCTCGCTCGATATCCGCTGCCCACGAGCGCCGGCACCGCCAGCAACTATCGCCGGATCGCCGACGAAACGATCAGTCAGAACCAGTTCGACGTTCGGATCGATCAGCGTCTGCGCCCGGACGGCGACTACCTCTTCGGCAGGCTGTCGCGCCTCGACGAGAGGTTCGTGCCGGCCACGCCGCTCCCGGACGGAAGCGGCGCCACGAGCGGAACGCTGGGCGCTCAGGACACTCGCGCATGGTCCTTCGCTTCGAGCTACCAGCGACTGTTCTCGCGGACGCTGCTGAACGAGCTCCGCTTCGGCGACACAAGGCGACATGTCGCCCGCGACGCCGTGAGTTTATCGAATGGACCGGCTGCGGATCTCGGGTTGCCCGGGATTCCCGGGAACGCCAGGTTTCCGCGCACGCTGCCGACGTTTCTGATCGCGGGATATCAGCAGCTCGGGTCGCCGCCAAACACGGCCACGGACTTCGGCACGAGCGTCACCCAGATTTCGAACACGCTGACATGGACGAAGAACACGCACACGATCAAGGCCGGCGCCGATCTTCGCTGGTCGCGTCTGAACGTCGTGCAGCCTCCTTCCCCAACCGGATCGTTCCAGTTCAGCAACCTCTTCACCGATCTCCCTGGTGTGTCGAATACCGGCTCTCCGCTCGCAAGCTTTCTGCTCGGGCAGGTGCAGACGTTTTCCATCGACCTGCAGCAGGACGAGATTCGCAATCGAGCGCGCACACAGGAGTACTTCGTACAGGATGACTGGCGAGTCTCGACACGCTTGACGCTCAATGCAGGCGTTCGATACACACTGAACTTTCCGTCGTTCGAAGAGCACGATCAGAGCGCCGTCTTCAACCTGCAGACCCACAGGCTCGATTACCTCGGACGCGACGGGAACCCTCGATCGGCGCGTGTGCTTCACAAATCGAACTTTGGTCCGCGGCTCGGGATCTCCGCTCGCATTGCAGACAAGGCCGTCCTGCGGACTGGATACGGGCTCGTGTGGATCGAGCAAGCCGGAATCACCACACCCTTTACGACGCCGGTCTTCCCGTTCCTTCAGACCGTTTCAGAGCGAACCCTCGATAACCTGACGCCTGCCTTCGTGCTGGCGAATGGGCCGAGCATCGCCCCGATTCCACTCACGCCTGACGCCGGCCTCGGGCAGGGCGTCTTCAGCGTGGACCGCGATCTCGGTTCCGGCTACGTTCAGCAGTGGAACGTCTCGTTCCAACGCCAACTCGGCGCGCACATATCCGCAGAAGTGGCGTACGTTGGATCGAAGATCACACGTGTCGGCATCCCGGACACGAACCTCAATCAGCTGACCGTCGACCAACTGGCGCTCGGACCGGCCCTGCTCGAGCGCGTGCCGAACCCGTACTTCGGTATCATTCCGCGCAGCTCGTCGCTGGGGGATCCGACGACGACGGTCGCGCAGCTGCGGAAACCCTATCC
>JBKPCD010000068.1:0-12743 GCA_046727175.1 Acidobacteriota bacterium
GCCGGGCTCGTCGCCGTTCCCCGGTGTCGTGGTGTTCTGGACCAACCGAACATCGTTGGCGAAGACATTTCGAGTAACGGCTCCCGTCGGATTCTCATCACACGCATTCTGGTCGTTGATCCTGAACGACACGCGCATACCGACAGGCAGGTCGTTGAACGTGATCTCATAGCGGTCCGGTGGAACCGCCTGAAGTGGCATGCCCGCGAAGTTTCGCCAGCTCGGATGGATGTGGGTGGCGCCGACGCCCTCGACGCACGCTTGCGCAGAAGGAGGCAGATCGGATCGCCGTGTAGTTGATCCGAGAAACACGATGCGAACGGTGGGCGTCGTCGATTGGCTGGGAGACGTTGTGCCATCACCGCACGCTTGCGACGTGAGGCTTGCCGCCACGGTGAGCGCGCCAAGTATCATCCGCATTCCACCAGCATACTTGAGCGAGATCCGAGGCCTCTCCAGGCGATCGAACTCGGCGGAATTCCTGTGAAGGCCTTCGCAGAACAGAAAGGCCTGTCTCCCAATAACGCGGGGGTGCGAGTGTTTCGCGCGAGGGAAGCCTTGAAGAAGCGCGTCACGGAATCATGCGGTGTCTGCGCCGAGCACGGATGCGTGAATTGCACCTGCCGGCAGCACGCGGTCTAAATCAAGTACCTCGGCGTCGTCTCAACATGAGCTTACGTCACAGCGATTAACAACGACACAAGACTCACCGTCGAGAGGCCGGCGCGCATCACGTGCGAGTACTCCCATCGATTGCGCAACTCCGTCCACGAGGCCGGACGGCCGTCGACTGAGCCACTTCCTCTCGAACCGAACGAGAAGAACCCGGCGCCTACGCGGCTCAAGTTCTGTCCCTCAACCCAGAACTTGTTCACAGGGTGAGTAAACAGCCAGTAAGCCGCGTGCATGCCGATCAGTCCGACGAGTGCGACGAGCGTCAGCCAGAAATCCGCGCTTCCGCTGGGCATCACCATCAAGAGCACAGCTGTCACGATGATCGCAACGGGTTCAGCGAAGCCCGCGAACGTGAAGCCAGGATAGTAGATGCGCTGGGTCGAGTAGTACTGGTCCTTCGTCAGCCTCATCTTGCCGGGCAGTTCGAGCGCATGCGCAAGTGACGGGATTGTCGCGCCCACGACAGTCAGCACCGAGAGAACCCGCAAGAATTCGCGCATCACTTCACCGCCCTCGATTCACATAGTTCCAACGGCCATCATATACAATGTATACCTACAGCGTATACCCATGTCTAGCACGACCAAACGAACGCACTCGAAAGGCCGCGGCCGGAACCGATCGACAGTGTCCAGCGTGACCCGACGGGGCGCGCTCAGCCGCGATAGCGTCGTACACGAAGCCCTCGTTCTTCTCGATCGCGACGGGCTCGACAACTTCAGCCTTCGTCGTCTGGCCGATCACTTCGGGGTAACGCCGATGGCGCTGTACAACCATGTCAACAGCAGGAGGGACTTGCTGCAGGCGGTCGCAGAGAAACTCGTCACCGAGGCCGAATATCGCCCGGCGAGAGGTGACTGGCGAACGATCGTCCGCGGGTGCTTTCGAACGCTGAGAGAAGCGTGTCTCGCGCATCCGGGTGCAGTGCCGTTGGTGGAATCGGCGGATGTGTTGCCGGCGGCGGTCTTTCGTCCAATGGAGATGGTCTTGCGGGCCCTGCACACCGCCGGTCTCAGTCAAGAAGACGCCGTGCGCGCGTACTTCGTCTTGATGACCTTTACCTTGGGTCAAGTGAAGTACCAGATGAAGGGGTGGTCGCGTGGGGTCGATGGTGCCGCAGCCCTGAACGAAGGCCGGATCGTTGCATCGACGTTCCCGGCTGTGGCGCAAGCCACTTCTCGCGAGAAATGGGACTTCAACAAGTTCTTCGAATTCGGTCTCTCAGTAATCATTTCGGGCCTTCAAGCTCGGGCCCTACGGAAGCTGGCAAGGTGAAACCCAGGAGACCAGGAGGCGCTGGAATCGCGCACGGAAGAATCCGCAGAAATCGACCAGCGCCTCGTCATCAGGGCCAGGTGAGCTCAGCTCATTGCACCCCGCGAGCCACGTCTTTCGGCACTGTCTCACTTCTCCGCCGAAGAACGATGGCCTTTCGGCACGATCGCAACGAACTCGACGGCGCGATCACCCAGGTTTTCTCCAGCATGACGTTGCGCCGGCACCCACTGGACGTCGCCTGACTTGACATGCACATCACGCGAGGTCCGATCATCGAAGCTGTCACGCAGGTGCGCATCGGTCAACCATACGACGACGCGTGGCGTCACCTCGTGAATTGGAATTCGTTCGTGCGGCGCAAGATGAATGCGAAGGACCTGAACCGCATCATTCTCCACCTCGATCTTTGCGCGAGGGCCAGCCGCATCACCAGATTGACCATGAGGTTGCGTGTGTGTCTGCATCAATCCGAGGACATTGAACCCCAACAGGAGCAGGAACACTTTCCTGATCACGATGCCTCCTCTGCCGCTTTCGTCACCGCGGCTGAATCACCAAGACGCCCATCTGCGTCCAAGAAGAACGGTAGGACTTCAAGGCGACTTGAAGTCAAGCGACGCGGGAGGTAACCGCGGTGACGATTGGGGAATTTGCTCGCAAATCCGGGGTGACTGCCTCGACGATTCGATACTACGAGGAGCAGGGCGTACTTCCGCCGCCGCCACGCGTGAGCGGTCAGCGTCGGTACGACGATCGCGACGTGCAGCGGCTCGCGATCGTACGGTTCGCGAAGCATGTCGGGTTCAGCCTGTCTGAGATCAAGCAACTCCTTGATGGTGCAACCGTGCGTCCTCCATCAGAGCGATGGCGCAAGATGGCACATCAAAGACTCGACGCCATCGACGCACTGCTCGCGAATGCGAACACGATCAAACGGATGGTGTTGGAGAGTCTGAGCCAGACCTGCCCCAAACTCGTCGAGCGCGGATCCAAGCTGATGTCCGACACTGCTAGCGGCAGGATTGTGGACCGTCACGACGGCAGGAAGGTGTTTGCTCGGAACCATCGCTGAAGCTCGGATCTGCTCTAGCCCTCATCGGCTTTCAACTGTCATTCGCCACGCGACGGGCGGACTGGCTTCTGGCGACACGACGTCGCTCGCCTTCTTGCGTCCCGTCGATCCGAGGCGAGACCGTGTCATGGCCTTGCTACGGATGCCTGGTAGTACGCCGTGCGGAGACTGAAGAACATCCTTCCATAACTGACCGTCTTCGGATCGACCAAGCCCGCATCACGCATCACGGAAAGCACTCGATCCTCGCGATTGCCTTTCAGGACGCGCCGTTGCCGGTAATCGATCCGGCCGCAGTGCTCAGTTGGCTCAGGCAGGATTAGGCCCGCCGCCCGCGGCGCTACACGTCCCCGAGCCGGGAACAAAGACGGTCGCGGCCGAACTCGCGTTCTTTGCACTTCACGACTCCTACCACGTCGGCCAGTTGTCGTACATTCGGAAGTCACTTGGATATCCTGGGCTTGCAGGCTAATTCAATCCGCTCAGGCGAGCGTGTCCTCGATGCGCTCGGCGATCCCACGCCGGCTTCGTATTCAGCCGACCTAGATGTCGCGCAGGCCGCCGTCGTCTCTGCAACGGGGAGGTTCCGGTTGATCAACAGCCGATGGGGCTGCGGCTTGAATCCGATGCGAGGGCTCTGGAGTGAGAGGAGACCGCGCCAACGGCCTCCTCCTGCGAATGGTATTTGGTGCCGACTCGGCGGAAGCGCGAGACTAGTACTTCCTGAGCACGAAGCCGTGCGCGCCGGCGGCGTCGTTGTATACACCCACGATATCGCCACGTGAGTTGACCCCTCGACCCACCGTCAGGGTCGAGCCCGGCACGTCCAACGTGACGAACCCGTCGTCGCTGTAGGCGAAAGCGTGCGTCCGGCCTGCCGCATCGTACTGACCGACGATGGTTCCGCGCGGGCTCACGTCCCACGCCTGTGTGACCGTGGACCCGGGCCCGTCAAAAAACGAGACGACACCATCTCTGATCACGTACGCCTGCGAGCGTCCGGCCGCGGGGAACTTCAGTCCGACGATTGTCCGACCTCCTGGAACAATTCCATTGTGCATCGTGGCCGATCCGTTGGGTGCGACCGTGGAGGGGCTCGCGAATAGAGTCACATCACTGCCTCTTTGCACGTAGCCGTACATGTCGACAAGGCCGCTCGTCTCGTGGACACACCCGACGATCTCTCCAGAGGCGCCAATCTTTGTAGGTAACGTCACCACATGGTTTCCGATCGAGATGTCGGTGAAACGACCCTGGCGGAGCAGGAAGCCGCGAATCCCCGGGACCCGAGCGCGTGTGTACCGACCGATGATGTCGCCGCGAGCGTTAATACCCCAGGCTTCGGTCGTTTCGGCTTCAGGGTAGTCGATAGTTGTAAGGACCCCATTGCTCAAGAGGAAACCGTGCGTCATCCCGCCTTGTGTGTAGGAACCGACAATGTCGCCCTGCGGATTGATCCCGAAGGCTCGTGTCCCCGTCGCGCCGCTGACATCGATGGTCTCGAAACCAGTCGAGTACCCTGCCGTCAAAGCCGTCAGCTCCACGCTGCCGGCCATGTCCCCTGGCGGGATCATGTCGATGCACCAACCGATCATCCACTGCATGTCTCCCGCGCACATGTCTTCCATGGGTTGTTGTTGATCGCCCTCGCCGCCTCGCGCTGAAACGGCCGGTCCCACACAAAGAGCGAAACCGACGAGTCCAATCAGAAGCGTATTCCTCAGCCCGACGGTCGGATGCATGCCGCACCTCTATCGTGATGTCGTACTTCGTGGCGTTGGGAGACGCGAGACGCGCCTCTGTAGACATGTACGCGTGATCGGGCGGAAATCGGGGCCATCGCTTGCTTTCAGGCCCTGGACCCACATATCCTTGAGCTCCCGGAAGTATCCTCGACACCACAACTTAGGGGTCATGGACAGCCGAGACTCCGACCGATGGGCGCGCGTCAAGGCGGTGTTCTGCGATGCCCTTGACCGTCCACCATCCGAACGCACGGCATTTCTGGCGGGTGCCTGCGCCGACGATCAGTCGATTCGACGCGAGGTCCAGTCGCTGCTCGACAGCGACGGCGTCGCGGGCAGCTTTATCGAGACGCCAGCTGCCGACCTTCTGAAGCAATCGACAAAAGACCAGCCCACCGCTTCCGAGCTTGCATCGGGCAGCTTTCTGGGACCGTACGAGATTGTCGGTTTCCTTGGCGCTGGTGGCATGAGCCAGGTGTACCGCGGGCGGGATTCGCGGCTGGGCCGGATCGTCGCCATCAAGGTTGTGGGCGGCGCGAGCGCTGATCCTGGTGCCGAGCGCCGACTCCTGCGGGAAGCGAGGCACGCGTCGAGCCTTGCTCATCCTCACATCTGTACGATCCACGAGGTTGAAGACTCAGGCGGCCGACCTTTCATCGTCATGGAGTATGTCGAAGGAAAGTCGCTGCAACAGGTGATACGCGACGGCCGGCTGGCGTTGGCCGACCAGCTGCGGATCGGATCCCAGATCGCCGATGCGCTCGACCATGCACACCAACGTGGAGTCATCCACAGAGATCTGAAAAGCGCTAACGTGGTTGTCCCTCCGAAGGGTCCTGCGAAGGTCCTCGATTTCGGACTGTCGGCGCGGCTGCCGGATGGAAGCGTCTCAGAGGCGTCGGTGTCTGGCGTCATGAACACGGCGACGGTTGCGGGCACCTTGAGCCATATGGCGCCGGAAGTGCTTCTCGGCCGGCAGCCGGATCCGAAAGGTGATATCTGGGCGTTCGGCGTGCTGCTCTACGAGATGGCATCGGGCGAGTTGCCGTTCAAGGGTGAGACGGCGTTTGAAACCAGCAGCGCAATTCTTAACTCAGATCCGAAGCCCCTTCCCTCGCGTGTCCCCCTGACGCTGCGCCTCGTGATCCAGCGATGCCTCGAGAAAGATCCTCTTCGACGGTACCAGCGTGCCGCCGATGTCCGCGCCGCGCTCGAGGCCGTCGAGCATCGTGAGTGGCTGCGAGTGACCGGTCCCTTGCTGTTCGCGCGGTATCGGCGTCGCGTCGGACTTGCGGGGCTGGCTGCCGCTGTCGCGGGCATCGGGATCGCGGCGATTGGACAGCTGAACGGTCCGCAGCCTCCGAGGGTTGTTCCGATCGGGACAGTTGCGGTGCTGCCGCTGACGAACTCATCGCAAGACTCTTCGCAGGATTACCTGGTCGATGGCATCACAGAGTCGCTGATCGCTGCCATCGGCAGCGTCGACGGCGTCCGAGTGCTGTCGCGAACGACCGCGATGAAGTACCGTGGCTCAACGAAGCCGCCTGAAGTGGTCGCCCGTGAGCTCGGGGTAGATGCCGTTGTGTTCGGCTCGTTACAGCGCGATGGCGAGCGACTTCGGCTTCGTGCTCAGTTGGTCACCGGGGCCGGCCTGGTGTTGTGGTCACAGGAGTACGATCGCAGTCTCCGCGACACGCTTGCGCTTCAGAACGACATCGTGCGGGCCGTCGCGGCAGCGGGCGGGATGCGCTTAAGCGACGCCGCGAGTGCAAAGCTCTCCGCGGCCCGAGCGGTCGCACCGGATGTATACGAAGCGTTCCTGCAAGGTCGCTATTACTGGAATCAACGGACCGAGGCGTCGATCAAAACTGCGATCACCCACTTCCGGAAATCGATTGCGATCGATCCGACGTACGCGCCGCCGTACGCGGCCCTCGCGGACTGCTACAACCAGCTCGCCACGCTGATCTTGAGTACAGGTTCTCCGCAGGAGTGGCGGCCACAGGCAAGGGCGGCGGCGATCAAGGCACTGCAAATCGATCCGGACCTCGCCGAAGCACACGCCACGCTTGGATACACCCGTCACTATGACTGGCAGTGGCATGATGCCGAAGAGAACTTCAAGCGTGCGATCGAGCTGAATCCGAGCTACGCGCTCGCGCACATCTGGTACGCAAATCTGCTGGGCTCGCAGCGTCGGTTCAACGAAGCGCTCCGCGAAGTGTCGTTCGCTCGCGACCTGGATCCTTTGTCCCTCATCGTCAATACGAATGTCGGCTGGGTAATGAATATGGCGGGGCGATACAACGACGCGGTCGCACAGCTTCGCCGGACTGTCGAACTCGATCCAAACTACGGGCAAGCGCATCGACGACTCGCGAGCGCGTACGCTGGCCTTGGTCGATATGACGAGGCGATTCGGGAGCAGCAAACGGTCGTACGGCTCAGCGACAATAATCCCTCCGCCATGGGTTCGCTAGCACAGATCTACGCGAGAGGCGGCCGAACGGAAGAAGCTCGAAAGATTCTCGAGGAGTTGGTCATTGAGGCGCGGACACGCTACCTGTCGCCTGGGGTCTTTGCGAGCATCTATTTCGAGCTCGGCGAACGCGATGAAGCATTTCGCTGGGTCGAACGGGCGTACCAGGAGCGATCGAACTATGTGGCGTATATCGCGATAGACAACTCGTTTGATGCCGTCCGTACGGACACACGTTATTTGAACCTTCTCCGTCGCATCGGGTTGGAGTAATCAGTGACGGATTCGCCGCGGAGGGATCGGTCGGCTGCGGTGACCCAGGTGCTGGGGCAGTGGAGCCGCGGCGACAAGACTGCCCTTGACCGGCTTGCGCCGCTAATTTACCCGGAACTCCGCCGGATCGCCGGCCGCCAACTGCGCAACGAACGTGCGGACCATACGCTGCAACCAACAGCGCTGGTTCACGAAGTCTTCCTGCACCTGGTCGATCAGCGGCGCGCGAGCTGGCACAACCGTGCCCATTTCTTTGCAGTTGCCGCGCAGGTCATGCGCAGGATTCTGGTTGACCACGCACGGAGTCGTGAAACCCTGAAACGCGGCGGCGCCGTAACGACAGTGACTCTGGCAACCGACGCCGCGGATGTCTCGGTCGATCCGATCGCAGCCGAGGTGCTCGCCGTGGACGAGGCGCTCGCGAGGCTCGCGGCGCACGATCCCGACCAGGCGCGGGTGGTTGAGCTCCGCTTCTTTGGCGGATTGAGTGTTGAGGAAACCGCTTATGTGATGGACCGATCGGCTCGAACGGTGAAGCGAGACTGGCGTATGGCGAGGGCGTGGTTGTTTCGCGAGCTCCAGGGTAGAACGCCGAACTTGCGACCAGGTAAAGCCTGACCGAACGCACTCCCAGTGTCACGCGGCGCACCCAAAACCTGTGGCGAATCCAACCCTTGACAAGCACTAATGTGCGACTCGGAGTCATGTCGCAAAACGTGCAGCGTCGTCTGACGAAGAACCCATTCCGCACCTTCGTCCATCCCGCTGTGCCCGACGCGACTTTAGATGCCGCACTCATCCTCAACGCGTACCACGAGATCGAGCAACATCAGTTGATACTGGCGGCGGTTCGCCGGCCTCGAAGGCCGATGGTCGACTCGTCATTGTCGAACCTGGAACCCCCTCGAGGCGAGGACGACCTCGAGTCGATGAAGCCAAGAACCATGAAATCGATCCCGAGTACGTGCTACAGGACGCGCAGGCAGCTGGTTTCGCGGTGGTGTCCCTCAAGGATCGGAACTCTGAAGGCGGCGCCTGAAAACACCACGTTCAACCGGAACTCGAATTCGGGAAAGGAGCACGTGATGTCAAGAGTAACCTCCCGCTTATGGACGATTCCGGCCGCCGTGACCGTTGTGATCGTCCTCGGGACGACGACTGGAGGGCAGACGCCGCAAGAGCCGAATCAAGACACCCTGGGGGCGCTGCTCGTCGAAGTCCGCGGTTTGCGCAGCGCCATAGAGCAGATGGCGTCCGTGGGTCCGAGCATTCAGCTCGCTATGGGTCGGCTACAGCTTCAGGAGCAGTGTATCCGCGGCGCACAAGCGGGCCGGCGAGGTGCAGGACCGTATGGGAAGTCTTCAGCGAGCGTTGGAAGGCAGCACTGACCCTGCACACCGGTCATCGATTGAGGGCGAGTTGCCGCTCGTTAAGCAAGCTCTGGCGCGTGCCACGGCCGAAGTCCAGCGGCTTCAGATGGAGGAGTCGGAAGCGGCGGCGCAGGTCTCCAGCGAACAGGCGCGCTGGCGGAAATCAATCAGCGGCTCGAAGAATTGGATCGCGCGCTCACGCGCCGTTGAAGACGACGACTGTGGGGATGCCGATGCCGCGGGGTCGATGTCTGGTGCTATCCTAGACCAGCGTGAGGGACGCATCCGGTCCGCGGAAAGGGTAGAAGCCCAACCTTCATTCCTCGCCCATTAGCGAAACGCTTTTCGCCCGATTGACGCGGACACCGGGCAAATGGAAAGGGTTTCGCTCATGCAACTCCCGGATCGTCCCAACCTCCGCCATCTCCGCGATCAGGCCAGAAATCTCGTCCGTTCCGGCGCGGCCCCGACGCTTGCCGACGCACAGTTTCTAATCGCCCGACAGTACGGCTTCCAAAGCTGGCCCAAGCTCAAACAGCATGTCGAGTCGATCGAAGAAGTCGGCCAGCTTGAGCAGGCGATTGCCAGCAACGACCTCGCCCGCGTCCAAGAACTCCTGACCACGAACCCGGAACTTCGCCAGATCCTGATCGACGACGCGTCGCTGGTGGCTGTTGCCCAACCTGGCCGCATTCCGATGATGGAACTTCTGGTACATCACGGAGCCGACGTCAACGGACTCGGCTGGTTCCCGGTTCTCTTCACACCTTGTGAGAATCTCGAACCGGAACCGCTCCAGTGGCTCCTCGATCACGGCGCTGACCCCAATCGCGGCAACCCAAGAGATCCGGGGACCGCCCTCGACTACACCATTCAGACCTACCCGCGCGACCCCCAGAAGCTCACTGCCTGCGTCGAGATGCTTCTGGGCGCCGGAGCCTACACGCGCTACGACGTTCCCGGCGTACTCCCGATCCTCCGCAACCGCACCGACGAACTCGCCGCCCTCCTCGATGTCGACCCGACGCTCCACCACCGCCGCTACCCCGAGCTGGATTGCGGTCAATCCGGCGGGCGCCTGCTCACTCTTCGAGGCGCAACCCTCCTCCACGTTGCCGCCGAATACGGCTTCTTCGACGCCACCCGCCTCCTCCTCGACCGCGGTGCGGACGTCAACGCCCGTGCCGACATTGACGCGAGCGGCGTCGGTGGTCAGACGCCGATGTTCCATGCCCTGACCCATTTCAAGCGCGTGAACCCCGAAGTCGCTCAACTCCTCATCGATCGCGGCGCCGACCTCACTATCCGTGCCCGCGTCCCTGGCCACTACGAACGTCCCGAAGAACTCCTCGACGTGTCCGCCGCCGAGTATGGCGCGATGTTCCCGCTGCGCTAGGACTTGGCAAACACAAACCTGTTCCGCACGTTCGAATTGAACTATTTCAATGGCGGACGAACTGCTGCGGCTCGCACCTGTCATCCGGCGTGAGACGGTGGTAAGTGCCGGCTTGCTCCCGTCGCTTATGTAAACGGCCGCTACCTGCCGATGCAGCGATTCGGCGGGAACCCTGGTCTGCGCGTTCGAGTATTCCGCCACTGCGCCCCTCCGCCCTGGGGATGGCCAACTGGTCGCCGCCAAATGGGCAGAACGCGGCCGCTGCGCAAGAGGGCACCATCCTCTATTCGCTCCCCTCCGGTGCACAGTCAATGCGCGAGCTGGTCTGGGTTGATCGTGGCGGCCATGACGTCGCAAATTGGTTCGGCCCAACCTGAGCTCGTCACACCTGCTCGGTCTCGATGATTCACGCGCGTGCGATATCCGCACGGCCGGGGGTGCTCGCGCGAGTGATGCGGACCGAAAAGAAGAGCCTCACGCGGTCAGGTTGCCCCCGGTCGAGATTCTCGCGAATCACCGCTTCGAAGAAGAGTCGGCCATGCATCGGCCGATCGAAAACCTGGGTGAGACTGACTTCGAGCTGATTGATCGCGAGGCGGTGATCATACCCGGCGGCGCGGTCGGCGGCGCGCAGTAGCCAGGGCAGCTGCCGCGACCAGCGGTCGAAGAAGGCCTGGACGCCAGCGGGACCCAGCGCGTCGCAGACGGCTTGCAGCGCGAGCGCATCACGATAGGACAGAAATCTGGTGCGTCGGCGCCGGAGTTGTTGCTTGACCCATTCGTGGCCGTTGAGACAGAGCCACACGGGGTACGGGAGATACGTGCCGATCTTGACGAAGGCCGGTCCCGACTCGCGATCGCGGACGTAGAAGTAGTACTGCTTGACCGCCACCGACTGCCGCGAGAACTCGAAGCGGATCTTGACGCCAGGGCCGGCATGCTGGTGGGCTTTGAACGCCCACATCTTCTCTTGCGTGATCCGAGCATGACGACGCCCTCGCGGCCGCTGAAACGAGCGCGGTGCGCGGTGGCGATCGCGTCCTTGTCTTGACCGGGCTCAAAGTGGACGACGCTTCACTGCCAGGTGGGGGTAAAAGTAGCGGCGAGCACCCCAGAACCGGTGAGGCGCCCGCGGGCAACGCGACGGCTCCCAGCGCGTGGTCAGGCAGTGCCTGCGACCAGACGAATTTTGCCGTTCGCAATTTCCGCAAGGGTTTCGACGACGAATTCCTTCTCCCGTGTCCGGACTCGGGTCTTCAGATCGTCGAGGGAGTCGCCCCGAGACACCGGTACCTTGCACTGACGCACTATGGCGCCGGTATCGTAGTCAGCGTCCACCAGATGAAGTGAAATACCCGATTCCGCCACGCCGGCCTCCAGCACGGCCTCGAACACCCGATCCCCATACATCCCTGGTCCGCCGAATCGCGGCAAGAGGGCAGGGTGAGTGTTGAGGATTCTGCCCTCGAAAGCTCTGAGTACGAGTGGTCCTAGTTTCTTCATGTAGCCCGCCAGGAACACGACGTCGACGTCAGCTGCAACCAGAACGTTTCGAATCGCCGCGTCCAGCGCAACCGGATCCTCGTGCGTTTTCGACGACAGATGAACCGCCTGAACGCCAGCTTGACGCGCCCTCCCCAAGGCGCCAGCGTCGCTGTTGTTGCTCACGACAAGCGCGACGCGCCCCTGAATGCGGCCACGGGCAAAGGCATCCAGCAGGCTTTGAAGCGTCGTTCCCTCATGCGAGGCGAGAACTCCAAGATTCATGGGCGTCGCTGCTACTACGCCTCCCGCATGCGCCGAGCAGCCGGTGACAGGGGCACCGGCTACTGTGGACTCTCGCATTCGTTCATCTTGCGGCCGAAGAGCTTGACGGGCGCACTTTCGCCCGGGCTGCTCGACGAGCACGATTTGAAAGCGAGCAGCGAGGCGGAAATGTGTCGCGTGTCTATCACGGGTGGCAACGGCGAAACCATGAGAACTGTCAACGTTTCTTCGTACCTTTCGATTCTTGCACGGCGTGCTCGCGGTAAGCTTTGACGACGTCATTGGGTATAAAGGCGTACTTCAGAATCTCGTCCAGCAACTCGGCCTTCAGAAAAAGCGGCGAATTGACAGCCGTAAAGCCTCCACGAACCGTGATTGTGCGACGACCGCGCCCAAAGTACCCGTTGTGCCACAAGAGTGGTTCGCGCGCAGGGTTTTCACGGTTCTGCAGAATCTTCTCAAGGTGACCGCCGATGATCCGTACGCGCGGAGCCCACTTTCCGTCGACAAGCCTCGCAGACGTCGCGCATGGATCGAGCGTACAGAAGCGGCGGAGCTCCCAAACGACTTGGTCGAGGGAGACAATCCAGTGCCAGTTCACCCACAGTGACGTTTCCATGTAGCGGTAACGTCCCATGCGGTCGATTCGCGCGATGAACTTCTGGGTGCGTTCAGCCAGATTCAAGTC
>JBKPCD010000069.1:0-8255 GCA_046727175.1 Acidobacteriota bacterium
GTCTGGATCCTCGTGCGCGACACGCTCGAAGTCGTCGGCAGCGTCGGCGCCGGCGGACGATGGCCGGGCCACTTCTACGGCGTGGGCAGCATCGCTATCGACTCGAAGGGCAACATCTACACCGGCGAGACGTACGAAGGGAAACGGCTCCAGAAGTTCGTGTTCAAGGGACTTGGACCGGCGTGAGCGAAAACCAGATGAGCGGACCACGACACCTTGTGATTGGCGCGGGCTTTGTGACGGCGATCGTTGCGCTCGGTGTGAGTCGTGGCGTGCTCGATCGCGCGGTTGCTGTGCAGGCTCAGGGCGCGGTCATGGCGCCGCGCTTCGAAGTGGACCCGATGTTCCCCAAGCCGTTCCCGAACAACTGGGTGCTCGGTGAGACGATCGGGCTCGGCATCGACTCGCAGGACCACATCTGGATCGTGCATCGGTCAGACCGGGTGAACGCGAACGAAGGCGCTGCCGATCAGAATCCGCCTACCGCGTCGTGCTGCCGGCGAGCGCCTCCCGTGCTCGAGTTCGATCCAGCAGGGAACCTCGTCGGCCAGTGGGGAGGTCCGGGCGAAGGCTACGAGTGGCCGCTCTCGAACCACGGCATCTTCGTCGATCACAAAGACAACGTCTGGATAGGCGGCAACGACGCGAAGGACGCGCACGTCCTCAAGTTCACGAAGAGCGGGAAGTTCCTGATGCAGGTCGGGCATCAGGGGAAAAGCGGGGGGAGTAACGACACCGAGAACTTCGGCCGTGTGGCGAAGATCATCGTCGATCCCAAAACGAACGAGGCGTACATTGCCGACGGCTACGGGAACAAGCGGGTCGCCGTGATCGACGCTGACACCGGCAGATTCAAGCGGTACTGGGGCGCGTACGGCAACAAGCCCGACGACACGAACATCGGGCGCTACGATCCGAACGCGCCGCCGGCGCAGCAGTTCCGCACGCCCGTACACTGCGCCGATCTCTCGCTCGACGGGCTGCTGTACGTCTGCGATCGTCCCAACGATCGCATCCAGGTCTTCCGTCCCGACGGGACGTTCGTGAAGGAAGTCTTCATTGCAAAGAAGACGCTCGGCGACGGATCGGTCTGGGACATCGCGTTCTCGAAGGATCCGCAGCAGAAGTACCTCTATCTCGCCGATGGGAAGAACGAAAGGGTGTACATCATCCTTCGCGAGACGATGGAGATCCTGACCAGCTTTGGCGACGGCGGCCGCCAGCCGGGACAGTTCTTTGCCGTCCACAGCATCGCGACGGATTCGAAGGGGAACATCTACACGACGGAAACGTACGAAGGCCGCCGACTGCAGAAGTTCGTTTACAAGGGAATCGGTCCCGTCACGAAGAAGGACCAGGGGACCGTGTGGCCGACGAAATAGGAGGCAGGAGATAGGAGGCAGAAGGTAGGAAGCTTTACCTCCTGCCTTCTACCTCCTACATTCTTCAAGCGGCCGCCGCCTTCTTCCCAAGCACCTCGCCGAACACCGCGACCGCCTTCTTCATCTCGTCCATCGTGCCGATGGAGAGCCGGCAATGCGTCTTCTCGAACGGCGGGAAGTCGCGTGCCACTAGGATGCCTTTCGTGCGCAGTGCGTCGCGGAAGTCCTTGGCGGGACGTCCGATGTTGACGAACAGGAAATTCGCCTGCGAATCGGTCGGCTTCATCCCGTGGTCCCTGAACCACTTCATCGTGAACTCGCGTGCCGTGGTGTTGCGCTCGCGTTCCTTCACGAGGTACTGCGGATCCTGGGAAATCGCGGCGATGCCCGCGTGCAGCGCGAGCACATTGAGCGAGCTCGTACCCGCTCCGCCGTCCCATTCGGCCATCTTCTTGATCGTCTCCGCGTGCCCGACGGCATAGCCCATGCGCAGGCCAGCCATCCCGTACGCCTTCGAGAAGGTGCGTGCGACGATCACGCGCGGGTTCTCGACGGCAATCGGAATGTGCGTGTCGTGATCCGGATTGGTGACGTAGTCGAAGTACGCTTCGTCAACCAGAATCGTCGTCTCGGGCGACTCGCGGTTCACGCGCGCGATGAAATCGCGCGTTGCCTTGGCGCCGACGTACGTCGCTGTCGGGTTGTTCGGGTTGCAGAAGAAGACGAGCCCCGCGCCTTTCGCCGCGTCCGCCATTTTGCCGAGATCCATCCTGAACTCGGCATCGAGCGCGACCGGCCGCACCGGATAGCCCATCATCGTGGCGTAGCCTGCACATTCCTCGTAGGTCGGGATCGTGCCAACGAGCGGCCGATCCTTCGCGGTGAAGAGGTGCGTCGCCGAGCGCAGGATCTGGGTCGAGCCGCAGCCAAGGACGACATTCTCGGTCTTGACCTTGAATTTCTTGGCGATTTCCTCGATCAAGGCACCCGCGTTGCCCGAGTACCGGCCCGGCTGTGCACCGTTGGGACCGAACGCGGCTTTGACGGCATCGAGGACCTTCTGACCCGGCCCCAGCGGATTCTCGTTGCTGGCCAGGCAGATGACTCCCGGCTCGAGTGCCTGCAGCGTCGGCTCGAACGCCGACCAGAGGCTGTTCTCACGTCCGCGCGCTCCGATGAAGGAGCTGGTCAGCGCGCCGGCCGCGCCGATTCCGACGGTCTGGACGAACCCACGTCGCGTCAGCATGGCTCCTCCTATCGCTTGTCTTCGTTGGCGGTCGACGACGTGGCTCGGAGAGCGGTGCGGAAAACTTCGACGGCCTTCTGCATCTCCTCCATCGTCCCGATTGAAATCCGCGCGTGCGTTTTCTCGAACGGCGGGAAGTCGCGTCCGACCATCACGCCGGACTTCGCGCAGATCTCGCGGAAGTCCTTCGCGGGCCTGTGAATATCCACGAAGAGGAAGTTCGCCTGCGAGTCGGTCGGCTTGGCGCCCATCTCCTGCAGCGCTTTGACCGTGAACGCGCGAACCTCGGTGTTGCGCGCGCGTTCCTCCTCGATGTGCTTCGGATCGTTCAGCGACGCGATCGCGGCTGCAACGCCGAGGACGCTCACGTTGTACGGCATCTTCAGTGCGGCAAGCTTCTTCATCGTCTCGGCACGACCGATGCCGTAACCGATCCGCATCCCCGCCATGCCGTATGCCTTCGAGAAGGTCCGGGCGACGAAGACATTCGGCGTCTCCATCGCCAGCGGGATGGCGGTCTGATACGACGGGTCTGTGACGTAGTCGTGGTAGGCCTCGTCGATCAGGATCACCGTGTCGGACGACATCTTGCGGATGCGCTCGACCATGTCGGTGACGGTCTTCGCCCCGTGGACTGTTGCCGTTGGATTGTTAGGATTGTTGAAGAAGACGAGTCCCGCGCCCTTCGAGGCCGCAATCATGGGTTCGACGTCGAGGCGACACGCCGAATCGACCTTGATCTCGGTGAGCGGATACTTGAGCCGCTTGACTTGTCCGGTGCAGTTCTCGAATGTCGGGGCGGCGGTGACCAGGCCGTGCTCCATCGACGTGAAGGCGCGGACGGCACTCTTCAGGATCTCCTGCGAGCCGGCGCCGAGCACGATGCTGTCGGTCTTGACCTTGTGCTTGGCGGCAAGCGCCTCCGCGAGTGCGCCTTCGGAGGGTGTGCTGTTGAAGGGGTACCGCCCCGCTTCGGGAAACTTGCCGAGGATGGCGTCGAGCGCCCCTTTCCCCGGACCGAGCGGGTTTTCGTTGCTGCTGATGCGGATTTCCTGGACGCCGGGCGGGAGAAGCGGCCGCTGGCGTCCATTGCTACGCTGGGCTTCGGCGAAATGCGCCTCGAGCCCGCGCGCGGCCAGGAATGCGCCCGACAACGGTCCTGTTCGTTCCGTTCCGACAATCCGAAGGAACCCGCGGCGCGATACCGGCATGTCACTCCTCCTTCGCCAGCCGAGGATTTCCACCGACAAACAACAATGATGCGGATTCTAGCCTTCGGGACAGGGCTGGTCAACGAACAGTTCTGTAGCTCTGCGCTCCGAAGTCGGGGATCGGGATCGGATTCGGAGTTCGAAGTGGTCAGCTCGGGAGCTGCTCAGAACCACAGCTGGGAGCTCGGTCGTTCGGTTAGGATCTGCTCGTGAATGAGCGCAGGGCGCATCCGCGGATCAAGGGGCCGTTCGAGGGCTGGTGGGACGGCACCAGCCGACAGACGGGCCGCGTTGTCGATCTCAGCCTGGGCGGGTGTTTCGTCGAATCGGTGCAGCTCCCAACCAACGGACAGGTGATCGTGCTTTCCATCGCCGTGCAGGGGGGCGAAATCAACGTTCCGGCCGAGGTGCTGTACGGCGAGGCGAACCAGGGGTTCGCTGTCCGCTTCGTCGACATGCCCGATGGCGTGCACGAGCTGCTGCGCAAGGAACTGGATCGCAAGCTTAGTGGATGACGTGCCCGCATCACCTGTTTGGGTCAGGGGTGTGTGTGCAATCGGCAGCCGCCACGGAAGGTAAAGGAGAAGACAGCTTTGATAGAGAGATTCGTGACCGAAGCCGTGCCTCCACGTGCGGCGCGGCGTCGGGCGGTGGCAGCCATTCTCGACACGATTGGCGTAACCCTCGCGGGCGCCTCTGAACCTGCGTCACGCATCGTGCAGCAAGTCGTGGCGACTGATGGTGGTGGTTCGTGCACCGTCCTTGGAACGGCACTGCGCACATCGGCCGGCAACGCTGCACTCGCGAACGGGACTGCGGCGCACGCGCTCGACTTCGACGACATGTGCTTCGTGTCGCTGGCCCATCCAAGCGCACCGCTCGTTGCCGCGCTGCTCGCGACCTGCGAGATCGCGTCACCGAGTACGCCGATGGCCGGTTCCGCACTTCTCGACGCGTACATCGTCGGGTTCGAGGTGGAGGCGCGACTCGGACGAATCATGAACCCGCGGCACTACCAGCGCGGCTGGCACTGCACCGCGACGATCGGCACGGTCGGAGCCGCTGCTGCGGCAAGCCGACTCCTCGGCCTCGACGCGCGCTCGACACAGCACGCGCTGGCGATTGCTGCGTCGAGCGCGTCGGGTCTGAAAGAGAACTTCGGGTCGATGGTCAAGCCGTTGCACGCGGGGTTTGCCGCGCGGAACGGCGTCACCGCCGCGATTCTCGCGGCGCGAGGCATGACCGCGAGTCCCCACGCCGTCGACGGTCCGCAGGGGTTTTTGATCGCGATGGATTCGGAGCACACGTCTCTGGACCCCGCAATCAAGGACCTGGGCGAGCGATGGGAAATCCTCGACACGGGAATTGCCGTGAAGCTGTATCCCTCGTGCGCCGGCACGCATCCGACAATCGACGCGATTCTCACGCTTCGTCACCGCGAGGGCTTCGCAGGAGACGACGTGCGGCGAATCGATGTCGACGTCGATTCGATCACGCCAACAGTCCTGATTCACGATCGGCCGTCGTCAGGCCTCGAGGGAAAGTTCAGCATGCCGTTCTGCGCCGCCGCGGCCGCAGTGTACGGCCGCGTCGACGTCGATACCTTCGAGGCGGATTGTCTGGTCGATCCGCAAATCACGTCGCTGATGTCGCGTGTGTCGATGCGCGTCGACGGATCCTTCGATCGAGTTGCGCCGCCGCTGACGCAGGCGCGCGTGAGTGTCGAGCTGCGCGACGGCCGCCAGCTCGTGCAGACCGCAATTGGCGCGCGAGGTCATCCCGATCAACCAGTATCCGACGACGAGCTTGCCGCGAAGTTTCTGGCGTGCGCTCGCCGTGCCGTCTCATCGGCCACCGCTGCCGCCATGTTGGGCCGATTACAGCGGATCGACGAGGTCGGTGATGTGCGATCGGTGATCGATCTGCTGAGTCTTTCGCCCGTCTCGACACCCAACGGTTGACCGCACGCCGCCGCCTTGCGATGCACACCTAAGGCTTTGGGCTTAGTCGCGATCTGTGCCTACCCACGGCTCACACACTGTGATGTGAGAACGCGCTAGGGAACACCGACTCTCGGGCGAGATCTTCATCGGCAACATCCGCTTGTCGACCGTCAGCGGCCTCAACGCAGCCGCCGCGATCAGCCCTGGTGCCCTTGCCAGTGGCGACGACGGGATCGTCGATGACAATCAAGGGAAGACCGACGCGAACAGCGTGAAAACGATCCGTCAGCTGTCGACGACCAGTGGGTCGGTTCAAATCGAAATCGAGCTGGCGATCAACCGCGAGTTCCTGCCGGAGGGCGAGTTGCTCGTACTCAGGATCGGAGAGCGTGAGTTCAGCGCGAGTCGGTATCCGGAGAACGGAGACACGACAAGCGTGACGTTCACGCGGAGCCCGGAGGAGTTCGCCCAGCTCCCGGACGGCGCGCCCATCACCGTCCAGGACGGACTGGGCCACGATCATCCCGGATGGCGGTTCGGAAAACTCGATAAGTCGGGGTTGGCGAGGTGCGTGTGCCGAGGGTCTCGGGCACCAATGCTATCCGGGCCCGAGATCCGATCGCGAGTATCGAACGACGTGCCCGAGCTACCGAGCCACCGAACTACCGACTTTGCCGAGGCACGTGTCCGCGCTTCCACACCATGAACGTGCGCGTGAACTCGATCACCGGCGTGCCCTGCTGATTCGTTCCCGTGGTCCTGACGCGCACGATGCCGACGTTCGGACGCGACTTCGATTCACGTGTCTCCAGGACCTCGCTCTTCGCATAAACCGTATCGCCTTCGAACAGCGGGTTCGGCAATCGGACCTCGTCCCACCCGAGATTCGCGACGGCGTTCTGCGTGAGATCGATGACCGACTGGCCCGTGACGAGCGCGAGCGTGAGGCAGGAATTCACGAGGGGCTTCTTGAACTCGGTCCGGCTCGCATATTCCGCATCGAAGTGAATCGGGTTCGTGTTCATCGTCAGGCACGTGAACCAGATGTTGTCGGCCGGGACGATGGTCCGTCCGAGTGGATGCTCGTAGACGTCCCCCACCTCGAAGTCCTCGAACACCCGCCCGGTCCAGCCTTGTTTGACAGCCACAACACCTCGCGACGGGGTCAGACAAGGGTCAGACCGGGGTCAAACAAGGGTCAAACAAGGGTCAAACCGGGGTCTGACCCCAGTCTGACCCCAGTCTGACCCTAGTCTGACTCTAGTCTGACCCTAGTCTGACCCTAGCTCGACTTGCGCGTGGTCGGAACAACTATGTTCGAGATGTTCCGCTGGCGCAGAAGATCGTTGAAGCCGCCGAGATCGCTCTTGAGCAGCGTGTCCAACTGACTCTCTGCCGCGCGAAGCTGCTGTTCGAGGAGCGTCTTCACTTCGAGCTGCTGCGCCGTCGGGCGGTAGTCGTTGCCCATCAGCCCGTTTGCAAGATACCCGAGCTTCTGATACAGCCTCGCCCCGAACCTCACGCCATCCTGACCGCGACCTGTTGCGCGCAACTCGACCAGCTGCAGCTCGAGGTCAGTGAATTTCTTCTCGAGATCCGCTGCGGCCTTCGTCAGATCCGCCACCTGCAGGATGCGCGGCAGCCCCTGGAGCTGACTCCGCACAATCTCCGTCGTGTTAACCACATCTGCCGCGCGCTCGATGCTCGCCCGCAGCTCCGACAGGAACCTCGTCTGCTCCGTGATCTCTGCTTCGCTGCCGCCAGAGTTGGGATCCTTCCGCACCACGAGCTGCTCGGTCATCTCGCGCCCGCCAGTGGACACCTTGACCGTGTACGTTCCTGGCGGCGCCAGCATCGAGAACCGCTGACCGCCCAATCGCCATCCTTCGGGCCCCGGTTTCACATCCGGCGCGTACAACGGGCTCGTACGCAGGCGCACCTCTTTGGTGGGCTCGTAGCGCAGGTCCCAGTAGACGCGGTTCAAGCCAACGTTCCTGGGCACGTTCAGCGTGCGCACGACGGTCCCTTGTTGGTCGCTGACCGTCAGCGTGACGTTGCCGCTCGGTGCCGCCGTCAGGTAGTAGGTGATCGATGCTCCGTAGGGCGGATCCTGACCGACGGTCGGATCGCTGGCAACCGCGTTCGGCGGCGTGATTTCGCGGAATCGATAGGCATCACGCGGTCGAAACAGCGCATCCGCACTCAACGTTTGAGGCGTGAGCTGTCGGAGTGGCGTGATGTCATCGAGGATCCAGAAGCCGCGTCCGTACGTGGCTAGCACGAGATCGTTGAATTGCTCCTGCACCACGAGCCAGTACGCGGGAGCATGCGGCAGGTTCATCTGCAGCGGCTGCCAAATCTCGCCATCGTCGAACGAAACGTACACGCCGTTCTCGGTCCCCAGATAAAGCAGTCCGCGCCGCACCGGATCCTCGCGAATACAGTGGGCGTAGCTCAACATGCTGCGCGGAAT
>JBKPCD010000070.1:0-10112 GCA_046727175.1 Acidobacteriota bacterium
GTGAATACGAGCCCGCGCCACGGGCGCGCCCGCCGGAGCGGAGGGGGGCGCGGGGGCCCCGCGCGCGACGGCGATGGGGGCCGGCGGGGCGAAGCCCGCGGTCCAAGTAGCGCGCCAAGGGCGCGCCCGCCGGAGCGGAGCGGGGCGAGGGGGCCCCGCGAGCGACGGCGATGGGGGGTCCGGCGGGGCGAAGCCCCCCGGTCCAAGAGGAAGGGGAGTATGCGGATCGCATTTCAGGGAGCTACCGGGGCTTACAGCGAGGCTGCCGCCCAGCGCCTCTGTCCGGACGCCGACACGGTCCCGCAGGAAAGCTTCGAGGACGTTTTCGAGGTGGTGCGCATTGCGCGCGCGTCGCACGGCATTCTGCCAATCGAGAACTCGGTGGGAGGCAGCATTCACCGGAACTACGACCTTCTGCTCGAGCACGATCTCCCGATCGTCGCCGAGACCGAACTGGCCGTCGTTCACAACCTGCTCGCGTTACCGGGGACACCCAAAGAGGCGATCAAGCGGGTGTTCTCGCACCCGCAGGCGCTCGCGCAATGCGAGCGATACGTACGCTCGCTGCCAGGCGTCGAGATGGTCGCGACCTACGACACGGCGGGGAGCGCTCGCCTCATACGCGACGGCGGTCTCACGGACACGGCCGCAATTGCGTCGGCGCGCGCCGCAGAAGTGTTCGGCCTCGAGATTCTCGAGGCCGGCATCCAGGATTACTCCGACAACATCACCCGATTCATTCTGATCAGCCGGGAACCGGAACCGCTCGGACCTCCCGACAAGACCACGATCGCGTTCGCGGTTCACAACGTACCGGGTGCGCTGTTCAAGGCCTTGAGCGTGTTCGCGCTGCGCGACATCGACCTGACGAAGCTCGAGTCGCGCCCCGCCAGAGGCCGACCGTGGGAGTACCTCTTCTACGCGGATCTCGGCGTGGGCCGCGGCGACGTGAAGTGCGGCCGCGCGATCGTGCACCTGGCCGAATCCGCGCGGTGGGTAAAGACGCTCGGATCGTATCCGCGATGGCGTGCCTCGAGTGCCGGCGGATAGCTCGAGTCGCGCGCGTCGGCGGGTAGCCGATCACTGGCCGGGCCCCTTCGCCTCCACCTCAGTGATGCGGCTCCACTGATCGGCCGAACTCGTAACGAGCACCCGGATGCGTGTCGTCGTGAGAGGCGCAAATGAGAAGCGTCGCCAGACAAGGTTATTGCCGGCGACGTTTCCTCCCGGGACGACAACCCAGGCGGTTCCGTTCCAGTACTGGACGACAAATCCGGTGAGGCCGTACAGGGAGCACGTCATCGACGGCGTAGGGTCGCTGGGCGCCCAGTACGTGTCCTGCACGGTGAACACGTTGATCTCAGTGATGGTCCGAGGTCCGGCGAAATCGATTTCCAGCCAGTCGGGGAAATCAGATGGCGTGCCGTCGTTCCAGCCACCCCCCGACTGCCAGCGATCCCCCCGTCGATCGCCGTCGATCGCGCCACTCGACGGGTAGCCGGCGGTATACGTTGATGACGCGAACGCGGCACCGCCGTTCGCGGCAAGCGCGAAGTTCATCATCGATCCACCGGTGCCGGTTTCGTACGCCTCTACTTCCGTGATGCGGCTCCATGCATCAGGAGTGCTGATCACGAGCACGCGAATGCGCGACGTCGAGATCGCATCGAATGCAAACTGGCGCCACACGAGGGCGTTCCCGCTTACGCTCCCACCGGTTACGGCCAACCAGTCGGTCCCGGTCCAATACTGCACTTCGAAATCTCGAATCCCGTACAGCGTGAACGTCATCGTGGAGGTCGGTTCGCTCGGCGCCCAATAGGTGTCCTGGACCGTGAACACGTCGATTTGGTCGATGGTCTTCACGCCGGCGAAGTCAATTTCCAGCCAGTCCGGAAACGCGTTTGGCGTTCCATCGTTCCAGCCCCCTCCGCTGCCCCACGAGTCCCCCGTTCGATCACCATTGATCGCGCCCGTCACGTCGTAGCTGCTGCTGTAGCTGGAGGACGCCAGAGCCGTCGCACCATTCCTCGCAAGCGCTACGTTGACTCGCCCAAGAGGAGCCGTCACATCTATATGCACCGGCGCCGATGTCGTACTGGCACCGAGATTGTCTGTGGCTATTGCCGTGACCGTGTGGCTGCCGGCTGCGGCAGCGGGCCAGCTCACGCTGAACGGGCTCGTCGTGTCTGTACCGACAGCATTTCCATCGACGAAAAAGGCGACCGAGTCAATCGTTCCATCGGGATCGTTGGCGCTGGCAGCAAGCATCATCGCGGTCCCAGCGGTAAAAGTCTGCCCTTCCAGCGGCGCGATCACCGACACGCTGGGCGCGATATTCGGCGTCACCAACGTCAGTGCCGTGTAGACGTTCAGACGCCCGCCGGATACGACGAGATTGCTCCACTGCGAAAGGTGATCGACGCTGTTCAGGAGTGCGTTCTTCAACGCGTTGACTGTGAGACTCGAGTCTCTGGAGAGCAGGAGCGCCGCGGCTCCCGCCACATGCGGGGTCGCCATGCTCGTTCCGCTGCCATCGGCGTAACCTGAACCCACGGTGCTCAGGATGCTTACGCCGGGCGCGGCGATGTCCACCGACGCGACGCCATAATTGCTGAAGCTGGCCGGATTGTCGGCTGTATCCGAGGCCGCGACGGCTACGATGCTTGGTGAGTCGAAGCTCGCAGGATCGAACGGGGTGAGGTCGATGTCGACGCTTTCGTTACCTGCGGCAACGACGTTCAGAATGCCGGCGTTGCCCGCGGCGTCGAAAGCGGCCTTCAAGGCGTGCGAGGGTGAGCCGACGCGCCGTCCGCCCCAGCTGTTGTTCGTGACCCTGACGTTCACGCCTCGATTCTTCTGGGCAATGATGTAGTTCAAGCACGCGATTGCTCCGCCGTCGTTACCCTCGCCCCTCGCGCCAATGAACTTGCACGCCAGGATCTTCACGTTCCAGTTCACACCGACAACCCCCACGGCGTTGTTTCCGCGCGCGCCGATCGTTCCGGCGGTACGCGTCCCGTGACCGTGATCGTCCATGGGGTCGCTGTCCAGGTTGTAGGTATCGATTCCATGAACGTCGTCCACGTACCCATTGCCGTCATCGTCAATTCCGTTTCCAGGTATCTCGCCCGGATTCGTCCAGATGTTGGCCGCGAGGTCGGGATGGTAGTAGTTGACACCGGTATCGATGTCCGCGACGACGATGCCGCTGCTGCCGGTCGTGAAGTTCATCCAGGCTGGCTGGGCACTGATTCGAATCAGTCCCCAGAGCGAGTCGTCCAGCCAATACGGATCGTTCGGCGGTGAGGTCACGACAATCGAGCGAATGTAATTCGGGTCGACGGAGAGAACGTTGTCGTTCGCCCGCAGCGCATTGATTGCGGCAGCCGCGGGAAGACTAGCGGGAAGCCGAACGTGATCGACAGCCACGTGGGCGAACCGCCGGATCAGTGCAGCTCCGCTGGCGCGGACGGCGAAGTTCCTTCCAGCGGCCGTCGTGGCATCGCGATAGCGCACGAGAAACTCGTTCGGGACGACGGCCGGCGTTCGCGGCCGCGGCTGCTGCGCGCGAATGGCAATCGCCGTGCCGATCACGAGAGTCAGGGTCAGAAAGGCAAGCCAGGGGCGGAAAAACACTGGCATCCTCGTCACAGTTCGACTCCCAGTCAGGTCAACGAAGCCGGCGTGCGCCGGACGAAGACCAGACGTGTGCGAATTTCAGCAGGGGAAGGGAGCCACACATGATAACCCGCGGACTCGGAGGCGCACCACATTTATCGTGGCGCGCTCACCGAGTCCGCTCTTCGGCGAGCATGCTCGCTAGGGACTGGACAACCTTGGCGACCGACAGGTGCGAAGTGTCGATCGTCAGTGCTGCCGAGGCGTACAGCGGTTCGCGATGTGCCAGTAACGAGCGCAGATCCGCCATGGCCTGGGGATGATCGGCCATCGGCCTCCGATCGCCCTGGCGAACGACGCGGTTCCAGTGGTCCTCGGGCCGCGCGCGCAACCAGATCGTCGTGGCGGAACGGCGGAGCAGTGCGAATGTCTCGGGAGCCGTAACGAGCCCACCGCCGGCAGCCAGCACGATTGAACGCGGCTCCCGCAGCACGTGGTCCAGGACGTCGCGTTCGAGCCGACGGTAATAACTCTCTCCATGCAGGGAAAAGATTTCGGCAAGGGTCAGCCCTGCCGCCTGCTCGATCCGTCGGTCCAGCTCGACGAAGGGAACGCCCAATCGACGAGCGAGCCGCCGACCCACCGTCGTCTTGCCGGCACCACGGAGGCCGAGCAACGCGATGACCTGAGCGGGGGAGTCGTCGCCGTCAGCAAGCAGCGCCGAGGCGGTGGTTTCGAGTGCGCCGGCGACATCGGCAAGTCGCCGCACCGAGATATTGCCCCGGCCGCTCTCCAGTTGAACGAGGAATCGCGGCGACACGCCCGAACGTTCCGCGACCTCCCGAAGCGTCGAACCCTTCTCGAGGCGTCGGTTCCGGACACGCCGACCGAGCGCGCGTAGTACGTCGGACATGGTTGAAGGGCAATATACTACCAATGATCTCAGTCGTGCTGGAACTATACTGCTCAACGGACGGGATCAGTCTGAGCGAACGGGCGGAGCGAGGGCTACGTGGGCGGGAGCGGGCCGAAAGAGGTCCTCGTCATAAGGACTTTGCATGTCAGCAATGCGTTCGGGTCATACATCGACCATCTCAATCCCGCATTGCTGCCATGCGAAAGTTCTGCGCGACAGCGGATGCAGCGCGCTCGTAACATTTCTTTCCATGATGTCGAGCGAATCCACGAACACACGCACTCTTACGATCGTTCTCCCCGAGTCCGACTGGCGCGCGCTGCGTACGGCTGAGCCCGATGCCATCGGGTGGATACAGCAACGGATCCGTGAGCGACTCGCCCTGCCGGACGCGCCCGCGCGCCGTTATGATCCTCCGTCGGCTGCGACTGCGGACAGTTGGTGGGGGGACGACGACTACTGAACACGGCCGGGCGCAGACGGCGCCCGTTCACGCGGGAGCGCGGACCTGTGCTCCCGGCGTCACGAAATTCCGGCGCGTTTGCGTCGGGTCCTTCAAGAGCGCCGCGGAAATGCGGCGCTCGTTTTCTGCGTTCCTCTACCGTCAGCCGGCCCAGAGCTCTTCACCAACATCAAAGCGCGGGCATTCAATCGAACCGCGAGTGGCCGCAGACAATCTGCGAGCTTGAGAGCGGGACCCGGCCTCGTCCTGCTAGATTGGCGACCGCCCGGGCTCGATACGCTATGCAATATATTGCCTAGACTGAGCAATGCAGGAACTATAGTTCCTTGACACCTCGCGGCGGCCCGGATACTCTGGCCGGGATGGAAACGGTCAGCAGCCTATCACCATCTGCGGTCGTGTTCGAGACGTCGCCGGACCGCTACAAGCATTGGAAGCTGACTTTCGATGGACCGGTCGCGACGCTGGCAATGGACGTTCAGGAGGACGCGGGTCTCTCGCCGCACTACCGCCTGAAGCTCAATTCGTACGATCTCGGTGTGGATATCGAGCTCGCTGACGCGGTGCAGCGGATTCGGTTCGAACACCCGGAAGTGCACGCGGTCGTTATCACCAGCCTCAAGGAGCGCGTCTTCTGTGCCGGGGCGAACATCTTCATGCTCCGCGGAGCGAGTCACGCGTGGAAGGTCAACTTCTGCAAGTACACGAACGAGACGAGACTCGCGATTGAAGATGGGAGCGAGCACTCGGGCCTGAAGTTCCTGGCGGCGCTGAATGGAATCTGCGCCGGTGGCGGGTACGAGCTCGCGCTCGCCTGTGACGAGATCTTTCTGGTCGACGACGGGAATTCGGCAGTGAGCCTGCCGGAGACGCCGTTACTCGGTGTTCTGCCTGGAACCGGCGGACTGACACGCGTCGTCGACAAGCGCAGGGTTCGTCGCGATCTCGCCGACTTCTTTGGAACCGTCGCCGAGGGCGTGAAGGGACGTCGGGCGGTCGAATGGCGTCTCGTCGATGCGGTCTATCCGACCAGCCAGTTCCAGGAAAGAGTTGCGAAAAGAGCGCGGGAACTTGCGGCCTTGTCGGATCGCCCAGCCAGTGGTCCAGGTGTGGCGCTGGGGCCATTGAATGCAACGATAACGGCCGATAGCGTGCGCTACTCGGGCGTGACGCTCGAGATCGATCGCGACAAGCGCGTGGCGTCGCTGACAATTCAGGGCCCCGAAGGGCAGCAGCCCGCTACCGCCGAGGCGATCGTGGAGGCCGGCGATCAGTTCTGGCCTCTCCGGGCGTTTCGAGAGCTCGATGACGCGCTGCTCCGGCTGCGAATGAACGAACCCCTGATCGGGACGATCATCGTTCGTACGCGTGGTGACCTCGAGACAGTGCTCGCGGTCGATCGGTGTCTCGTTGCGCACGCGGATCACTGGTTCGTGCGCGAGGTCGTTCACTTCATCAAGCGGACGCTGAAGCGGCTCGACCTCACCTCGCGAAGCATCTTCGCGCTGATCGAGCCAGGCAGTTGTTTCGCGGGCACGCTCTTCGAGCTCGCGCTCGCCGCCGATCGGTCGTACATGCTCGACGATCCCGAACAGCCAAACGCGATTGCGCTCTCGCCGATGAACGCCGGCCCGTTGAAGATGAGCAACGGCCTCACGCGTCTCGAGACACGCTTCCTGGGTGAGCCCGAGAGAAATGCGGTGGTTCTCGATGACCTGCGGCCTCTCGATCCACAGGAGGCGCTCGGCGCGGGGCTTGTCTCGTTTGCGCCCGACGATCTCGACTGGGATGACGAGGTGCGGCTGGCGCTCGAAGCGCGCGCGGCGCTGTCGCCCGACGCCCTGACGGGAATGGAAGCAAACCTGCGGTTTGCAGGTCCAGAGACGATGGAGACCAAAATCTTCGGCCGCCTGAGCGCGTGGCAGAACTGGATCTTCCAGCGGCCGAACGCCGTTGGCGACAAGGGCGCGCTGACAGCGTACGGATCGCAATCAAGGCCGGAGTTCGACTTCAAACGAACGTAGTCGGGCTTTCGGCTCCTGGCTTACGGCTTTGGGCCTCTCAAAACCGTTACGGGGCGAGTTTCCACAGAGCGCGCCCAAAGCCCAGCGCCCAGAGCCGATCGGAGTTCTCGATGATTTCAGCTGAAAAGATTCCGAACAACGTTGGCTTATCGAGCAACAAGCGGCTGCAGCGGGCCCTGGAGCACTGGCAGCCCAAATACATTCAGTGGTGGCGCGACATGGGCCCGCAGGGATTCCAGGACTACCATCAGGTCTACGTCCGCACGGCCGTGAGCGTGGACCCGTCGGGCTGGGCGCACTTCGAGTACGTGAAGCTGCCCGAGTATCGCTGGGGAATATTTCTCGCGGATCCCCTGTCCGATCGACGCATCGGGTTCGGCGACTTCTTCGGCCAGCCTGTCTGGCAGGAAGTGCCGGGGGAGTTCCGAAATCAGTTGCGACGACTCATTGTGACGCAGGGGGATACCGAGCCCGCGAGCGTCGAGCAGCAGCGCTGGCTGGGTCAACGCTGCCCTAGCCTCTACGATCTGCGCAACCTGTTTCAGGTCAACGTCGAAGAGGGGCGTCATCTCTGGGCGATGGTCTACCTGCTCCACTCGTACTTCGGGCGGGACGGGCGCGACGAGGCGGAGGAGCTGCTCGCGCGCCAGAGCGGCAACCGCGACAAGCCACGCATCCTCGACGCGTTCAACGAGCCGATCGACAACTGGCTCGACTTCTTCATGTTCACCATGTTCACGGACCGCGACGGCAAGTCACAACTCCTGTCGCTGTCGGAGAGCTCGCTCGATCCGTTGTCTCGCACGACGCGTTTCATGTTGACCGAGGAGGCGCATCACATGTTCGTGGGTGAGACCGGCGTGGCGCGCATCGTCGAGCGAACGTGTCAACTGCTCAAGCAGGCGGGGTTTTCGGAGGACGTGCGGAAGCTCGGAGGCATCGATCTTCCGACGGTGCAGAAGTTCATCAATCTCTGGTTCAGTCTGAGCCTCGACCTGCACGGTAACGAAATCTCGACGAATGCCGCGTCGTACTTCGCCAACGGATTGAAGGGACGCGCGCAGGAAGAGAAGTGGGAGGATCACCTCGTTGCCGACAAATACTACGAGCTCGAGGTCGCCACCGAGGGCGGTCTCGAACGCAAGGCGATCCCGATGCGCACGGCGATGAACGAGGTCCTGCGTGACTGGTACGTCGGCGACTGCGAGGCCGGGGTCCAGCGGTGGAACAAGATCTTCGAGCGTCACGGCATCCCGGAGCGTCTCAAACTGCCGGATCGCAAGTTCAACCGCGGCATCGGCATGTTCTCGTCGCTCCACTTCTCCCCTGACGGCGAGCCCCTCTCGGACGAGGAGTGGAACCGGCGGAAGCAGGAATGGCTGCCGTCGCCATCCGATCGCGAGTACCTGCTCAGCATCATGGCCGAACCGGTGTACGAGCCGGGCAAGTTCGCGAATTACATTGCCCCGCCGCTTCGCGGCATCAACCGCATGCCGATCAACTTCGAATACGTTCGGACCGAAGGATAAGCTTTGGGTTAAGGGCTTCCGCCAGGCTTTGGGCTCGGGGCTTTTGGCTTTCTAGGCGGGCCTGCAAGCAAGTCGTAGGATCCTGTAGTAAGAGGAAGAGCGTACAACGTGGATGAAGCCAACCACTACCGCATACCGGCTTTCGCCAGGGCACGCTTGAAGACTCATTAGCCTAAAGCACGCCTAAAGCCCAAAGCCAAAAGCCCAAAGCCGGGACGTCCGCATGTCCGAGCCGAAGATCAACGTTACGACCGCAAGCGGGATCACCACGTTCGAGCTCCACGACCCGCCGGCGAATACATACTCGTACGAGATGATGCTGGAGCTCGACCGCGCGGTTCTGAGCGCACGGATGGATCCGGCCGTCCACGTGATCGTCATTCGCGGGGCGGGCGAGACGTTCTTCTGCGCGGGCGCGAACATCCGGATGCTCGAAGCGGCGGACCCGGAGTTCAAGTACTACTTCTGCCTCCACGCGAACGAGACGCTCCTGCGCCTCGAGCACACGCCGAAGCTCGTGATTGCGGCGCTGAACGGACATACGGTAGGAGGGGGGCTCGAGGTCGCGCTCGCGGCGGACATCCGGATCGCGAAGCGCGATGCCGGCAAAATCGGCCTGCCGGAAGTTGCCCTGGGCGTCTTGCCCGGGACCGGCGGGACGCAGCGGCTCGCGCGGCTGGTCGGAAAGGCGCGCGCCATCGAGCTGATGGCAACCGGGCGTCTCCTGTCGATGGACGAGGCGAAGACGCTCGGCCTGGTCCACGAGGTCTGGGGCGACGGTGAGCTTGCGGGCCGAGCGTTCTCGGCAGCCGTGACGGAATACGCGAAACAGTTCACGCCGCCGGCCAGAGCCAGTCGCGCGGTCGGTCGAATCAAACGAGCCGTGCAATCCGGCGTTGAATCCGGTTTCGTTGAAGGCCTGGCGCTCGAGCGCGAACTGCAACAGCTGCTGTTCGAATCGGGGGACGCCCGGGAAGGGTTGACGGCGAACCTCGAAAAACGTCCCCCGGTGTTCAAGGGAAAATGACCGACGCTGTGGCGTCAGACCCCGATAACCCAAATGGGCCAGACCCGTAAGGCAGTGAGATGACTACCACCGCAATCGCTCACAAGCATCTGCTGATTAACAACGAGTGGCGGCCCGCGTCGAGCGGCGAAACGATGGACGTGGTGAACCCCGCCACCGAGGAAGTGATTGCCGCTGTCGCGTCGGCGGACGCGTCCGATGTCGATGCCGCCGTGACCGCCGCACGCGCGGCACTGGCTGGACCGTGGGGAAGCCTGTCGGCTCGCGAGCGCGGGCGGCTCGTTCGCAAGCTGGCCGATCGCCTCCTCGAAAGAGTCGACGAGGTCTCGCGGCTCGAGACGCTTCACAATGGCAAACCGATCACCGAATCGCGCAACATCGAGATCCCCGCCGCCGCGGAGTGCTTCGAGTACTACGCCGGGTGGGCGGACAAGGTGATGGGCGAGACGATCCCGGTCAAGGGCAATCACCTCACCTACACGCTTCGCGAGCCGCTCGGGGTCATCGCCGCGATCGTTCCATGGAACTTTCC
>JBKPCD010000071.1:0-12133 GCA_046727175.1 Acidobacteriota bacterium
GTATTCCGCCGAGATGATCGCGCCTCAATACATGCGACTGGACGCCATGCCTCTGGCATGGAGTGCATCGAGCCCTGGTCCCATCACGGGCGAGCCGATGTTGACTCCACTCGATCGCTCGTTCGTCGCCGGCGTCAAGAAGAACTCCGAGGCCTTCGAGGCGTACCGCCGCCAGTGGACCGGCAAACTGCGCGACAAGATCATCCTGCTGTCGCCGAGCAAGCCGACGCCGCCGCGCGACAAGCCGCTCTTCACGAGGTACACGGACTCGGAGCTTGCCGATCTCGCGAATGCCCCGGAGCCCACTGCGCTGCTTGGTGTGACGAAGCTGGACGATCTCGAGTGGCCGGGGAAGCCCGAGGACGTGTTCAAGCTGTTCATGTCGATGCCGGAGCCCCTGATCGATCAGTTGATCGATCGGTATGATGCCCTCGCGCTCGAACGCGGCAAGTTCTTCTCGGCCGAGGGCGTCGTAGCGATACTGACGGCCGACGACCGCGCGCGCGACGGCCTCCTCGCGGCCGAGGCCGCCGGCTCGTTCCGAGCGCGGGATCCGCTGGCGCCGCCGACCTTCGTCATCTCGGCCGAACACTACGGCCGAATTGCGAGGCTCGTCGAACAGAAGCAGGCGGTGCGCGTTCGGCTCGATCTCAAAACGACTGTCTCGGCCAAGGACGTCGATGGCGGCAACATCGTCGGGGAGATTCCCGGCGGCGCGCGCACGGACGAGATCGTGATGGTGGGTGCGCATTTCGACTCCTGGCACTCAGGGACCGGAACCACAGATAACGGCGCCGGCAGCGCCGTCATGATCGAGGTGATGCGAATTCTCAAGGCCCTGAACGTGAACCTCGATCGAACCGTCCGCATCGCGCTCTGGAGCGGAGAAGAACAGGGCTTGCTGGGTTCGCGCGCGTATGTCAAGGCACATTTCGCGGACCCCGAGACGATGGAGCTGAAGCCCGAACACGCCAAGCTGTCGGGGTACTTCAATCTCGACAACGGTAGCGGGCGCATTCGCGGTGTCTACCTTCAGGGACACGAGGCGATGCGACCGCTCTTCCAGCAATGGCTCGCGCCGTTTCGCGATCTCGGTGTGACGACGGTCACGATCAGGAACACCGGAGGAACTGACCATCTGTCGTTTACGCGCGTCGGCTTGCCCGGCTTCCAGTTCATCCAGGACCCGCTCGACTACGGAACGCTCACCCACCACACAAACGCCGACACCTACGACCATGCCGTCGCGGAGGATCTGATTCAGGCCTCCGCTGTGATCGCGAGCGTCGTGTACGCTGCCGCAAATCGGACGGATCGACTGCCACGACGTGAGCTCCCAAAACCTGCGACGACCCGCAAACCGAGCGGAAACCCTTGACGCGGTCTGTTCGGCCAGAGCCTTGTCCCCTCGGGCGGTCGCAAGTGGATAACCGGGCACGGCGAGCACTCCTCCTGCGTCCTAATAGGAGGAGGAACGAGTGTCCATACGAGCGGTCAAGCGGATCATCACGGCGTCGCCGACGGTCGAGGGCGCGGGCGTCAAGCTGCATCGCGGGTTCGGATTTGGAGATACGACGGAATTCGACCCGTTTCTGCTCTTCGACGACTTCCGCAACGATCGGCCGGCGGATTACCTGAAGGGCTTTCCGTGGCATCCGCATCGCGGAATCGAGACCATCACGTACGTGCTCGCCGGCTCGGTCGACCATGGCGACAGCCTTGGAAACCGCGGCACGCTCGGCTCGGGTGACATCCAGTGGATGACCGCGGGCCGCGGCATCATTCATCAGGAGATGCCGAAAGGAGACGCGCAGGGCCGGATGCACGGCTTCCAGCTCTGGGCGAATCTTCCGGCCTCGCTCAAGATGACGGCGCCGCGTTACCAGGACGTCTCCGCCCGCGATATCCCGTCGATAGTCGACGACGATGGGACGCATGTGCGCGTGGTGTGTGGGGAGTTCTGGGGCAAACGCGGCCCGGTAGACGGCATCGCGGCCGAGCCGCAGTATCTGGATGTGTCGGTTCCACCGAACAAGCGCAAGACCCTGCCGATCGAAACCACGCGGCATGCGTTCGCGTACGTCTTCGCCGGATCCGGCACGTTCTGCGATGCGTCAGGACCACTGCCGGTGAAGACCGATGACACCGGAGACGTCGACAACGCGGTCTACAACGACGCGCGAGATCGCTCGCTCGTCGTCTTCGATCGCGGCGACGAGGTGACGGTGCAGGCCGGCGAGCAGGGGATAAGGTTCCTGCTCGTCTCGGGCAAGCCGCTCGAGCAGCCAGTCGCGTGGTATGGCCCGATCGTGATGAACACGCAGGCGGAGCTGCGCGACGCGTTCAGGGAAATCCGCGACGGGACGTTCATCAAGTAGTCGAAGTTTGGGATTCGGGGTTCAGCGTACTGGCTTCCGGTCGCGCTCGATCCGCGGGCCGGATCCTTTCTTCCATGTAAACCGCCACGTCTCGCTCTTCCTGACATTCGTCACCAACGCGGGACGAAAGCAGGCGACACACGTTCCGCCGCGGCGTCGCACACTCGGATACACGATGCCGAGTGAACCGCGTTGAAGCAGCGTCTCCGCGAGCGCCTGGGATGCAACGTAGCTGTCAGGCGCGAGGCACGCACGAAAGCCACGGGCAGAACGCAGATCGTGGAAATCGGCGTTGAAGTCCGCGAGATAGTCGTCGTACGTGACCGATTCCTCCGGCCATCCAATCTCCGCGAGCTCCACGGATTTGTGAAACGCGACTTCCGCGTGCGACGTCTCGAGCTCGAATCCCGCGTACCACGCGCCCCGATCCGGTCGGTTGAAGCGCGATCCCAGAGGATGAGCGTGACAAAACGTCGCGTTGATGATGGCGGCGTGCGGCACTCCGGCGAGCAATTCATCGGAACCGATTCCCGGCAGGCGATTGCTCTCTCCGCGAAGCCTGTCGTTCGTCGCGTCATCGAGCTCGAAGATCGCGCTCAGGTGCGCGGCGTCGTCGGCAATCAGCGTCAGCACGCTGTCGCCGCGCGGAAGGTATTTCGACGGGATCAGCCGGTGCGTGTCGGTCTGGTGAAGCCGACGGACGGGCGGAAACGTCATTACCCGCTGCGGCGAGCGTCGACCAGGCGACGGACCGTCTCGATTGCGGGCAGGCCGCCGCGCATCATGTATTCGAGCGGCGTGGAACCGCCGAAGATGCGGTTCGTATTCGGCAGCTGGGCCCAGCGATCGGCCAGGCTCTCCGAATACAGGACGTGGAGTGCCTTGAAGATGCCCACCAGCAACGACACGCGCGTCAGCCGGTCGGCGTCCAGCACGCGATTGGGATCGCGCTTCATCTGATAGTAGGGGCCGTTCGTGACACCGCCGAGGAGCACACGCGCATCCTCGTCCTTCACCTGCCAGCGGCGCATGATATTGAAGAAAGCTCGCAGGCCAGGCCCGCTCAGGCGCTCGCGTACGGCCCTGTCGGCGAGATCCGCGGGAGGGGCGGGCAGATAGCGGGAGGCCGGATACGCGTACGCGGCACGCTGCATGATGTCGACTCCTGATCAGGAGTCTATCTGCTCCCCATCAGCCCGTCAAGCGGCCCACACGGCAAGCTAACTCGAGGTCTGTCGCGCAGCGAAGTACTCCTTGCGCGCGCGCACCTTCGAGCCTCGTTCGCTGACGCGGATCTCGAGCTTGTGCATCTTGTCGTCGAGCTTCGGGGGCTCGAAGCCAAGCGCGTACTGACGATGCAGCTCGTCGGCGACACGGGCGAACGTGGAGGCCAGGTTCTCGGCTCGTGTCAGCTCGAAGTAGCCGCCCCCGGTGTCGTCGGCAACCGTCGCAAGGCCAGGATCCGGCCGCGTCGAGCTCATCATCCCCTGCAGGCCGCCAATGCCGCCTCCCCCCGGTCCACGCAGCATCGTCGATTGCAGACCGATCGCATAAACCATTACGTCCTGCTGCTGTGCGTCGCGCATGACATCCATGATGCTGCGGTTGTTCAGACGAAAGTTCGCGGGCGCGTCGCCGCCATCGCTGAAGACGAGTACGACTTTCCGTCCCTCCTGCTCGCGCAATGCGGCGATCGCCTGATCGACGGCGTTCCACAGCGGCGTTGGACCGGTCACTGGCATGTCCGAGCGTAACGTCCTGATCAGTTGGTCGTGATCGCTCGCGAACTGTTCCGGCTGAATGACGATCTGGTCTGCAAAGCTTCCGATGCGCGCCTTGTCATTCGGCCCGAGGGCGCGGACGAATTCCTCCGCCGCGTGCTCCACCAGACCGAAGTTCCCGCGCATGCTCGTGCTGCGGTCGAGCATCATGACCACGGTAATCGGCTGAATGTCGTTGGAGAACACGCTCAGCGGCTGCGGCTTGCCGTTATCGCGGATCTCGAACGCTTCGCGGGCGAGGTCCGGCACAAGTCGACCATCCTTGTCCGTTACGGTGGCGTAGACCGCTACGGTCTTCGCGCCGCTGCGGAATGGCGGCTGCTGCTGCGCAGCGCGTCCGTCAAAGGTGAGCTGGGTGACAACGACCAGAGCGACAAAGATCGGCGCGATCGATTTCATGCAGGGTTCTCGTGGCGGCGAGCGGATCGCCGCGAGTCGGCAGGCCCTTCTATCATCGCACGAATCCGCTGTACGGCAATACCGCCGCCAATCGGTGCGACCCGTGGAGAGACACGACACCTCGGCATCGATTATCGCGGCGCGCTTCCTTGCGACGGTACAACCGTGTAGCCAGCAGGCACACCCTTCCCTGCCGCGAGTGCGGCCTTGATGTCGCGGGCGTGGCGGCATTGGCCTCGGTACTCGAATCCCGGACACGAACAGACAACCTCGGCGCCGTCGGCGGAGATTTCGTACTCGACCCCCGGATGCGACGTGCTGGCGAAACGATACCGCTTGACCGGTGGCCGTTCCAGAGCACTGGCCAGCGTCTCGAGCGCGCGGCGAAGGGCATCCATTTCCTCGGGCGAACCCGTTGCCCCGCGAGTGTCACCCGCGCGATGCGCCTCGATGTCCATGCGAGCCTGTTGAAGGAGCCGATCGATCAAACCCTCCTTATCCTCGGCCCGATCTCCGTCCGCGACGCCCGATGAGATGGCGCGTAGCGCCTGCTGGAGCTCCGCGAGCACGTCGCCGGGCAGATCCGGCGCGATGGCCCGGCCGTCGACCACCGCGGTGACGAGCGCCCCTTTCCTCGCCAATACCGATTGGACGAAGTCGTCTATCGTGTTTCCCGCCACCATATACGTGACGTTCACGGTACGCGTCTGGCCTATGCGATACGCGCGGTCCTCGGCCTGCCAGTGATTGGCGGGCACCCAATCCAGATCGTTGAACACTACCTGCGTGGCTGCCGTGAGATTGGTGCCGACACCGCCGGCAATGATGTTCGCCAGGAACACGCGAATGCGATCGTCCTGCTGAAACCGGTCGACGAGCGGCTGACGCTTGTCGGCGGGAGTCTTCCCCGTCACGAGGACCGCGGTATCGCGGAACTGCTTCCAGAGTCGCTGCATCGGCTCCTCGAAACAGGAGAACACGATGACCTTCTCACCCTGCTCGATGGCGCCGTTCACGAAATCGACCGTTGCGTTCACCTTGGCTGCGGCGAGCGCCTGCCTCGCCTTCGTGATCGCCTGCAACAATCGTCCGCGATGGCGCAAGTCGCTGATGTCGGATCCCGGTGCCACTTTTTCGTGGCTGACCAGCAGCTCCACGGCTTTCCTCATGTCACGCACGCCGGTCCCCTTTGGCACTTCGATCGAGAGCCACGTACGCAACTTCGGAGGGAGTGCCAGCACCTGTTCCTTCGATCGTCGCAGCATCACGCCGTGAAGCTGCACGGTCAGCTCTTCGATGTTCGAAGCGCCGCCGGTTTGCCACCCGTACTCGTTTCTCTCCGCGGCGCAATAGCGTTTGGCGAACGACAGAAAGCTGCGTCCGAGCGGGTGGCCGACGAGTTGAAGGAGGACGAACAGGTCCCGCGGCCGATTCGTCAACGGCGTGCCGGTCAACAAATACACTGCCGGATCGGCGCCTGCGTTTGCCTTCGCTGTTTCGGCGAGCTGCCTCGCGAGCCGGCTTCGCCCGCTGCGATGGTTCTTCAAGTAATGTGCTTCGTCGAAGACGAGCCCCGCCCATCGCTGCCGCCCGAGCATCTCGACGTGCTTCGAGAGGATGTCGTAGTTGACGATGACCCAGCCGGCATCGAGAGCGTTCGCTCCTCTCTCGATGATCCGGGTGGATGCATCCGGGGCGGCCGTGGTGATTTCGCGTGCCCAGTTGCGCTTCACTGACGCTGGGCAGACGACGAGGTACGGCCCGTCGGGAGCGACGTGACGCAACGCGAGAATGGCCTGGCGCGTCTTGCCGAGCCCCATGTCGTCGGCGAGGATGGCGCGGCGGCGGCCGAGCAGAAACGCCACGCCTTCGATTTGATGGGGAAACAGTCCACGCGCCAGCGACGCGGCCTTGCGAAACGCCGTGTCGGAGTCGTCGGGGGACAGCGCGAGCAGCCGCGCGAAGATATCCGCCTCGGCGTCCAGCGATCTGTCGAGCTCCTTGCTCAATGGTCTGTAACCAGAGACGGATTCAACGACCGTCGGCTCCGGTCAACTTTTCGGCGACGTTCTTGCCCGCGTCCAGGGCCGGCGCCGCAATCCGGGCCGTGAACTGTTGTGACGCGAGCGAGAAGAGGCAATACGCGGCGAACCAGTAGAAGCCGGCACCGAACCGCGCGGTGAATGCAATCATCGGAGGCGCAGCATTCGGACCGTGCGTCGGCGTCGCACTAGCCTGGGCGGCCAGGTACGCGATGAACAAGGCGACCACGAAGACGTCGGCCATGGACCACTTCGCGATCGTCTCGACGAACGCCAGTGTTCGCCGCCGTCGCGCGGCGTTCGTCAGGCGCGTCGCCCACGCCACCAACACGCCCTTGGTGACCGGTACGATTACGCTGAACAACAGAATCAGCGTCGCCGGAACGGGACTTCCGACCTCGTACAACCGCCGCACGGATCCAACGATACTGCGCGTCTGCGCGTAGACCTCGACCTCCCCGACGCTCTTTTGGAGCGAGGCCGTGATCTGCGGCGACAGCCTTTCGAGGATGATCTTGCGGACGTCGCTGCCTGTCGCTTCCAGGAAGGCCACGAGTGAAGGATTCATCATCGACTTGAGCATCGTGATGGTGTCGTCACCGAGGCCGCGTTCGAGCATCGTGGGCGCCACCTGGGCGATGCCCTCGGGCGTCAGAACGCCGCGGATCGTCAGCACCGGGGCAAACAGGCCGGGAATCAACAGACCAATTGAGAGGACAAGGAGCGTGAGAACGGAGATGCGGGCGGTTTGCGGAGTCATGTGATTCGCGCATGATGCCCCATGTCGGGACCGTGCCGCCAGCGACCGCCAAAAGGGAAAAGGGAAAACGGAAAAGGGAAAAGGGAGGGCAAATGCGAGAAGGAAGAGAACCTCCTCTCCCTTCTCCCTTCTCCCTTCTCCCTTCTCCCGTTCTTACCGCTTCTCTGACGACGTCACGACTCCCTTCTTGGTGTGATAGTTCGGATACGCGGGACGCTTCGGTTGTTTTACGGGGCTCTTCTCGAGAGCCGTCATGACCTCCTTAATCGCGCGCTCGAGCTGCGGGTCCTTGCCTTGTCGGACCTGCTCGGGATCGTGTTCGACTTCGATGTCGGGACGAATGCCGACGTTTTCGGCATCCCATTCTCCGCTGGGGCTCCACACCGCGGAACTGGGAGCGGTGACGAAACCGCCATCCATCAACTGAGGCGCACCGGCACGGCCGACCAGACCTCCCCAGGTCCGTTTTCCGATCAGGGGTCCTACACCGGCGCGTCGGAAGTAGTTCGGCATCGCATCGCCGCCAGACCCGGCGAATTCGTTGATGATCATCACCTTCGGGCCAAAGATTGCGCCCTGCGGCTGGACTTCATCGGCGCCGTCACGAGTCGCGACGAGGCTCAGCATCGGACGCTTGAGCTGTTCGATGATGTCGGTCGCAAGTGCGCCACCACCATTGAACCGCTCGTCGATGATCACCGCTTCCTTGTCGACCTGCGCGTAGAAGTATCGCGTGAAGTACGTCTGCCCGCCGAACGCGGTATCGGGCATATAGACATACGCGACGCGCCCTTTCGTCATCCGATCCACGAGCCGCCGGTTGTCTTCCGTCCATGCAAGATTGCGCAGGCGCGATTCGCTCGGAACGGGTACAACAGTCACGGTACGAGCGCCGGTGCCGTCGGGATTCGATCCAACCTTGAGCAACACCTGTTTGCCGGCCGTCGCTTCAAAGAAGCTGTAGACGTTGTCCGTGGACCGCACGTCGCGCCCGTTGACAGCAATCAGGTATTCGCCTTGCTGGACGTTGACCCCAGGCTGGGTGAGCGGCGCCCTGAGCTCAGGATTCCAGTTCTCGCCGTCGAAAATTCGCGCGAAGCGATACCGGCCGTTTGCAATCTCGTAATCGCAGCCGAGCAGGCCTGTCTGCACGGTCCGCGTTTCCGGTAAATCGCCGCCGCCAACGCCAAGGTGGCCGACGGTAATCTCTCCCATCATGTCCGCGAGGATGTACGTCAGATCGCGCCGAGCCATGACGGTTTCCACGTACGGCTCGTACCGTTTGATCGCGGCGGCTAGATCGAGCCCGTGCAGGTTGGGGTCGTAGAAGAACTCGCGCTGAATGCGCCACGCGTCGGCATACATCTGTTTCCATTCGGCGCGCGGCTCTACCCTAACTTCGACTGCTTCGGTCGCGAGAACGTTGGTCCCCGCAGCAGATGGAGGGCCAGACGATGGCGCCGGCGTTGGCGGCGCCGGCGCAGCGCCAGCCGGCGCTGACGGCCCGCCTGTCGCAGATGCGGGTTGCATCGGCCGCAGCGTCTGAATCGTCCAGCGGTTGGTCTGCGCCGTGAGGATCTTTTCGCCGTTCGCGGACACTTCGAAGAAGCGAACGCCAGAAGCGACAACGTCGGATCTCCGCTGTTTCAGATCGAAGCGATGCACCGTCTGTCCGGGTTGGCCGCCGGGGCTGGGAGTCGGAGCCTCGATGGCGAACAGTGTGCCCCCCTTGCCGACCTGCAGCCCGATGTATCGGCGGGCCGGCATCGGCAGGGCGAGAATTCGTTGGCCGATTTTGTCGAAGTCGATGCGAACCTCCGATGGTTTTGCAGGCGGACGGGCGCCTGGCTTGGGCTGATCGGGCTTGGGCTGATCTGGTTTGCTCTGATCCGGAGCCGCCGCGTCCGTTCGCTCAGTTTCGGCAGGTTTGTCTCCACCACTCGAATCCGGTGGCTTGGCATCGACGCCCTTTTCCTCATCACTCTCGGGCGCAAAGGGAGAGGCTTCGTCCTTCGAGAGCACGGTGAGGTAGATGCTGCGAGTGACCGTTCGGGTGGCGCTCCGGATATCCGGCTCCAACGACGGGCCGGAGTCGGTGCTGACTGTGAAATAAAGATACTTCCCATCCCTGTCGAACGCAGGGTAGCGGGCGTCGCTCAGCCCGTCAGTCAATTGGGTACTCTTTCCGTCGGCCACCGAGTACAGGAAAACCGCGCTCAGGTAGTTCTTCAATCGGTTTGAATACGCAATCCACCGGCTGTCGGGAGACCATACTGGTGCGCGCTCGCCCACGGAGCCGTAATACCGATCTTTGGCGACCTTGACAGGCTTGCGCTGATCGATGTCGACATACCAGGTATTCAGGTGTGCGTCGAGGTACGCGATCCTCTTGCTGTCGGGCGACCATCGCGGCATGAAGTAGAAGCTTGGCTTGTCCTCGAGTCGGATCTTGCGCGGCGCCTCGGATCCGAGCGAGTCGCGCACGTGCAGCTCGTACTCGCCGCTTTCGTCGGAGTAGTACGCGATCCACTTTCCATCCGGCGACCACGCCGGATCCCGCTCCATCACACCGGTGGTCTGCGTCAAATTCCTCGTATCCCCCTTCTCGGCAGGCACCGTGACGATCTCCCCTCTGGCTTCGAAGAGGGCCCGCGCGCCGGTCGGCGAGATGTGGGCGTTCATCAGCCGCGTGCCGACATTGATGTACCGCGGACGGAGTTCGGGCATGTCGCCCGCGACGGTCACCTTCACCGGCGCAAGCGTTCCCGACTTCAGGTCGTAGAGTTGCAACTGCCCGAACTGCTCGATCACGATTGCGCCCGGCCCGGCCGATGCGGACTTGAAATCCATGCCCGAGTTCGCCGCCGCTTGAACGACTTTTCTGGTCTGCAGGTCGTAGGAGAACAGCGTCACGACTCCGTTACGGTCGCTCAGGAAGAAGATCCTGTCGTCGACCCACATGGGACAGAAGTCATTCGAGTTCTCCCGGGTCACTCTCTCGACGCGGCTGTTGGACAGCTCCGCAACCCAGATCGGCGTCGTCAGCCCGCCCCGGTAGCGTTTCCAGACGGAGAATGCGCGGCTGACCGGGACGTATGCGATGCGCTTGCCGTCGGGAGAAAAGCTCCCCTCCCAACCCATGGGAAGTGGAAGCCGCTCTTCGAGCCCGCCCTCCAGTGACGCGAGGTACAACTGTCGGAAATTCGAGTTGCTGTTTCGCGTAGACGCGAAGAGCACCTTCTTGCCATCGCGCGACCAGGACAGCGCAATATCAGCCGCGGGGTGCCACGTGAGCCGTCGCGGCGTTCCGCCTTCGGCGGGCATCACGAACACGTCGGTGTTGCCGTCGTACTGACCGGTGAAGGCGATCCATTTGCCGTCCGGTGAAAACGACGGGTCCGACTCGACGCCGACGCCGGTGGTCAGCCGGCGCGCGTCTCCGCCCTGGCGCGGAACGCTCCACAGATCGCCGGCGAAGACGAACACGATCTGGGTTGCGCTCAACGCGGGCTGTTGCGCAAGGAGTGGGACGTTGTCTGCCGCAGAAATCCCAGCAGACAACGCGACGAACACGACCGCCAGGCTCACGATTCGCTTCATTGGTGCCCTCCGACGCGGAGATGGTATCAGTTTAGGGGTGCAGCATATCCGTAAGACTTGCGGCCAAAACTCGCCGACCATCCTGCTGGTTTTCTGCTAGATTGCTGCGACAGGCCCGGGCGTTCTCCGTAGCCCGGCAGCAGCGTTGCGCAAGGAGGTCCGCCATGCAGCCTCGCCGGGTGCTCGCGGGAATTCTCGTTGTCGGCGCGGTCACGATCATCACCACCACTGCTTCAGCACAAAACGTCGGCGGCAGCATACAGGGTGTGGTCACGGATGCGACCGGCTCTGCTTTGGCGGGGGTTACGCTCGTTATCCGAAACGTCGCGACCGCCGCAACGCGGCAGGTGCTCTCCGACGAGCAAGGCCGTTACGTCGTACCAGCCCTTCCGCCGGGCGAGTACGAGCTCGATGCGTCGCTTCAAGGATTTCAGCCTCTCCAGCGACGCGGCTTCACGCTTCTCGTCGGCGAAGTCGCTGTCGTCAATTTGTCGCTGGCCGTGGGCGAACGCCAGGAGCAGGTCACGGTGACCGGGCAATCCCCGCCTGTCCAGCTCACGAACGGAGCGGTGAGCGGAGTCGTGGGAGAGAGGGAGATACGCGAGCTGCCGCTGAATGGGCGCTCGTTCCAGCAACTCGCGTTGTTACAGCCGGGGGTGCAGGCAGCGCTTGCAGCGGGTAATGACGTCGTCGGCGGACGCACACCGAAGATCTCCATCAACGGCGCGCGTCCGGAGCAGAACAATTTTCTGCTCGATGGTACCGACATCAACAACGTGTACAACAAGACGCCGGGGTCCGCAGCGGGGGTGCTCCTCGGCGTCGACGCCGTCCTCGAGTTTCAAGTCCTGACGAACGCGTACTCGGCGGAGTTCGGGCGCTCGGCCGGCGGCGTCGTCAACGCGGTTACTCGATCGGGAACGAACTCGATCCAGGGATCCTTTTTCGAGTTTCACCGCAACTCCGCGCTTGATGCGCGGAACTTCTTCGATGCCCCGAACCAACCGAAGCCGGATTTCTATCGGAATCAGTTCGGTGCTTCCGGCGGCGGGCCGATCGCTCGAGACCGCACATTCTTCTTCGGCGCGTACGAAGGCCTCATCGAGCGGCTCGGCATAACGGGCGTAACTTCCGTGCCGGACGACAACGCGAGGGTCGGTATCCTGCCGAGCG